>NZ_JBHUYJ010000096.1:0-30745 GCF_042668715.1 Streptomyces sp. NPDC057271 | reverse complement strand
CCCGAACTGCCGCTTGACCAGGGTGCCTTGACTCACAATCGAGAGCCTAGCATTGGTTTATGTCACCGCGCTGGAACCCTAATCCCGATGTCAGAACCGGTCGCCATGTTGTCTACAACCTGCACGTTCACTTGGTTTTCGTCACCAAGTACAGGCGGAAGGCGTTCACCGACGCCATGCTGACCCGCACCGAAGAGATCATGCGGGAGGTCTGCGCCGACTTCGAGGCCGAGCTGAAGCAGTTCAACGGCGAACAGGACCACGTGCACCTGCTGGTGCACTACCCGCCCAAAGTCCAGCTCTCCAAGCTGGTCAACTCCCTCAAGGGCGTCAGCTCCCGCAGGCTCCGCCAGGAGTACGACAGCCACGTCCGCCGGTACCTGTGGGGCGGACACTTCTGGTCCGGTTCCTACTTCGCCGGATCGTGCGGCGGGGCACCCCTGACCGTTGTCAAGCAGTACATCGAAAACCAGCAGCGCCCCGTCTGACCGTCACCCCGGAGACACAGAGCACTCCGGCGCTCCGCGCCTCCGGTCCAAGGATGGCCTTCACCCCCGCCCTGAAGGGCGGAGCACTGGCCAAGATCAGAGGTAGAACCGCACGGCCTTGACCGTCACACCGGTCCGCCGCGCCAGTTCACCGATGGAGAAGAGCGTGTCGCCGTCCATGCCGCCCACTCTGGGACCTCCCCTTGGGGGAGACGCAAGGCCGTCGACCGGTGTCGGTACCTTGGCCCCCATGTCCAGCGACCGTCTCATGCGCATCCACAGCGCCGAGTTCCGGGCCATGGCCGACAGGGTTCTGCGGGTCACCGAGCTCACCTCCCGCCTGAACGTCCTGCCGTTCGAGGACGAGGCGGGCAAGGCGGAACTGTTCGCGCAGATCCTCGGCAGGCCGCTGCCGCCGCGCGTCACGATCTACCCGCCCTTCTACGGCCGCGACGCCGTCGCACGCCTCGACATCGTACGGACGCTGCGCGACCTCGGGCTCGGGCTTCCCGCCATCCGGAAGGTCGTGGACCGGGAGGTCTCGCTCGCCGAGGTGGCCGCCGCGCACGCGGAGGCGCTCGAGGTGCAGATCCGCACGCTGAGGCTGCGGCGCGCGGTGCTGACGGCGGTGGCCGGGCGGGGGCCGACTCCGGAGGAGCTGGATCTCATGCACAAGCTGGCGCGACTGTCCGCCGCCGAACGCGACCGTCTGATCGCGGAGTTCCTGGACGCCGCCTACCGCGGCCTGGACCCGGGTGTCGTCCGCTCGATGACGCCCGTTCTGCCCGACGATCCCGACGACGCACAGGTCGCCGCGTGGGTGGAGCTGGCGGAACTGATGCAGGACCAGGGGTTCGTGGCCGACGCGCGACGGCTGGCCGAGCGGCTCTCGGCCGCCCGGGGCGGGGGCTTCGCGCCCCCTCGCCCCCACATCGTGGCCGTGGTCCGCGAGAAGGCCGACCTCGCGCTCGACCCCGCCTCGCCGGAGGCCCGGTCGATCGTCGACCACGTCACCGCGCACCCCGCGTGCCCGGACGACCTCCCCGCGTACCTGAGAGCCGCGACCGACCCCCGCCGCATCCGCTACCTGCAGCTTCTCGCCCGCATCAACGCCTGGCCGCCCCCGGAGACGGTGACCCCGGCCGTCGCCTGGTTCCTGCGGGCGTTGTCGGTGCGGCGCGCGGGGTGACGGCCCGTGCCCTACGGCTTCGTCGCGAGCTGGATCAGGTTGCCGCAGGTGTCGTCGAGGACCGCCGTGGTGACGGGGCCCATCTCCAGGGGCTCCTGGACGAAGCGGACGCCCAGGGTGGTCAGGCGCGCGTGTTCCGCGTGGACGTCGTCGACGGCGAACTGGGCGAGCGGGATGCCGTCGCCGACGAGCGCGTCACGGTAGGCCTTGACGGCCGGGTGGCCGGCCGCCTCCAGCACGGCGAGGTGCTGGGACACCGCCTGGCGCGAGATACCGAGCGCCGACATCCCGCGGACCGTCCTAGTTCAGCAGCGCCCGCGCCGCCTGCGCCCGGTTCCGGATCGACGCCGCGGCGCTTGGTTCGACCGCGTCGACCACCGAGGCGTACGCCTCCATCTCCGCCGCCCCCGCCTGGAACTCGCCCCGCTGCACCAGCAGCTCCGCGTGCTCGTAGCGCAGCCTGGCCGGGTGGGCGGGGAGGAGCAGGGACAGCTCCACGGCCCACAGCGCCACGCCGGAGCGCTCCGGGCGGGGCGCCGCCCAGGCCCGGATGTTGTTCAGGATGCGCAGGACGATCTCCAGCGGGTCCGCGGGGCGCAGCATCGACGGTTCGAGGGGCTCGCCCGTGGCGCCCGCCACCAGCAGTTCGGCGTCCATGCCCGTCATCGGCCGGCCGCCCGCGAACGGGTCCGCGAAGACCTGCGCCGACGGGTTGCCGAAGCCCACCACGAAGTGCCCCGGCAGTCCGAGGCCGTACACCGGCGCGCCCGCCCGGCGGGCGACCTCCATCCAGAGCACGGACAGGAGGATCGGCAGACCGCGCCGGCGCTTCAGGACCTCGTGCAGCAGCGAGGACTCCAGCCGCTGGTAGTCCGAGGGGACGCCCTGGAAGCCGTACCGTCCGCCGAGCAGCCGGGCCAGCGCGGCCACCCAGTCGTCCGGCTCACGCAGGCCGTACGGCAGCTCCCCGGCCAGCCGGTCCAGCTCGATCTCCGCCGCGTCGAGGTCCGCCGAGGTCGCCGACTCGTCCGCGACCGCCCCGATCAGGAGGCAGAGCCTCGCGAGGTCCGGGCGCCGCGAACGCGCCTCCTCCGCGAACTCGCGCCGCCACTCGCTCGCGCCGGTCACGTCGGTCACCTCGCTCACGCCTCGGTCGGCCGGTAGTGGTGGTAGTGGTGATGGACCGCGAAGCCCATCCCCGCGTACAGCGACCGAGCTCCGTCGTTCTCCGCCTCCACCTGCAGCCAGGCCGCCGACGCGCCCTCGTCGAGCGCCTGCCGGGCGAGCGCCGCCATCACGGCCGTGGCCAGGCCCCGACGCCGCTGCGCGGGGTCGACCTCCACCGCCATGAACCCGGCCCAGCGGCCGTCGACCACACACCGTCCGATCGCCGCCGGTATGTCTTCCGTGCCCGGTACGGACGCGAACCACACACTCGGGCCGCCGGCCAGGACGCTTCGTACATGGGGCCCGACCGCACCGGACCTGTTGTAGCGACGGAGCCAGGCGTCGTCCACGCTCCGCGTGAGCCGGACGCGCGACACGTCCGCGTCCAGGTCGCCGACCGGGGCGAGCCCCCCGATCCGCACCTCCGCCGAGACCTCCGACCGCCAGCCGCGCCGCTCCAGGTCGGCGCAGAGCAGCTCCTGCGTGCCCTCGGCGCCGGTCGCCGTCTGCACGTACGCGGGGAGGTCGCGCTTCCGGTACCAGTCGCGCACCCGCGCGAGCGCCTCGTCCAGCGGAAGGCCGGGGTCGCCGAGCGGCAGCACCGAATTCGCGCGGCGGGTGAAGCCGCCCGCCGCCCGAAGCGTCCACTCGCCCAGCGGCTCGCTCTCCACCGGCTGCCAGCCGCGCGCCGTCGCCCGCGCCAGCTCCGCGAAGGAGGCTGCGGGGCCGCGCCTGCGGGCCGGAGCGGCCGGCACGACCTTGCCGGCGACGAGGGTGGATTCCGCGATCCGGACGGTCTCACCGGTCCGGCGTGTGATCAAGAGCACATCATGGGCCCAGGATGTGAGAACTCCAACCGCGTCAGTGAATTTTCCACTGAGGTCACCCGCATCCGTCACATACCGAACTGAGACACGTTTTCCCACGTCAGCGCGGGTAATACGTACCTCAAGGCGCCCTCCTGCGGTGAATTCCACAGCTTCTCCGCCCCTCCTGTTCGGATCGACCCCAAGAACGGAGATACTAGGGGCGGGCATCGACGACGCCGCGCTCCCGCGCAGACCAGCCCTACCGAGGAGGAACGACAGCGTGACCTACGTCATCGCGCAGCCTTGTGTCGACGTCAAGGACAAGGCATGCATCGAGGAGTGCCCCGTCGACTGCATCTACGAGGGCTCCCGGTCCTTGTACATCCACCCGGACGAATGCGTCGACTGTGGTGCTTGTGAGCCGGTGTGCCCGGTCGAGGCCATCTTCTACGAGGACGACACCCCGGAGGAGTGGAAGGACTACTACAAGGCGAACGTCGAGTTCTTCGACGAGCTCGGTTCGCCCGGTGGTGCCTCCAAGCTCGGCCTGATCGAGCGCGACCACCCCTTCATCGCCGCTCTGCCGCCGCAGAACGGCTGAGATACCGCCCCCGGTCCCGTACGGCCTCGCCCGCTGTACGGGACCGACGCGTTTCCCGTACGTACGACGAAGTGAGCCAACTCGTGAGCGCAGTCTCGGGCGCAGTCTCCTCGCGCCTGCCCGTCTTCCCCTGGGACAAGCTGGAGCCGTACAAGAAGACGGCGGTCGCCCACCCCGACGGCATCGTGGACCTGTCCGTCGGCACGCCGGTCGACCCTGTGCCGGAGCTGATCCGGCGCGCGCTGGTCGCGGCGGCGGACTCGCCCGGCTATCCCACGGTCTGGGGCACCACCGAGCTGCGGGACGCGCTCACCGGCTGGTGCGAGCGGCGCCTCGGCGCGGTCGCGCTCACCCACCACAACGTGCTGCCGGTCGTCGGCTCCAAGGAGCTGGTGGCCTGGCTGCCCACCCAGCTCGGCCTCGGCGCCGGGGACCAGGTCGCCTACCCGCGCCTCGCCTACCCGACGTACGAGGTCGGCGCGCGGCTCTGCGGCGCGGAGCCCGTCGTCTACGACGACCCGACGACCGACCTCGACCCGGCCGCGGTCAAGCTGCTCTGGCTCAACTCGCCGTCCAACCCGACCGGCAAGGTCCTCGGCAAGGACGAGCTGACCCGGATCGTGGCCTGGGCCCGTGAGCACGGCATCCTCGTCTTCTCCGACGAGTGCTACCTGGAGCTGGGCTGGGAGGCCGACCCGGTCTCCGTGCTGCACCCGGACGTCTGCGGCGGCTCGTACGAGGGGATCGTCGCCGTCCACTCGCTCTCCAAGCGCTCCAACCTGGCCGGCTACCGCGCCGCGTTCGCCGCGGGCGACGCGGCCGTCCTCGGCGAGCTGCTCCTGATCCGCAAGCACGGCGGGATGATGACGGCGGCCCCGGTGCAGGCCGCCACGGTCGCCGCCCTGGGCGACGACCGCCACGTCGCCGAGCAGCGGGAGAGGTACGCGGCCCGGCGCTCCGCGCTGCGGACGGCGCTGGAGGCGCACGGCTTCCGGATCGAGCACAGCGAGGCGAGCCTCTACCTGTGGGCGACCCGCGACGAGCCGTGCTGGCAGACGGTGGAGTACCTGGCCGGGAAGGGCATTCTGGTCGCGCCCGGCGACTTCTACGGGACGGCGGGGGAGCGGTTCGTCCGGGTGGCCTTCACGGCCACGGACGAGCGCGTCGAGGCCGCGGTCAAGCGCCTGGGCTGATCGCCGCACGAACGTGGAAGGGCCCGGGGAGCGTGACGCTCCCCGGGCCCTTTCCCGTACCGGTGATGGAGAACCGGACGGGGGTTCAGCCGCCGATCGGCAGACCGCCCAGCGAGGGCACACCGCCGGTCGGCAGGGTCTTGCCGAGGCCGCCCGCCGACGGGGCGGTCTCTCCGAGGACCTCGCCCGCGCTGCCCGCGGTGTCGCCCGCGACCTGCTGCGCGGCCGGCGTGGCGGTCCTGCCCGCCGAGCCCACGGTCTTGCCCGCGGCCGGGACGGCCTTGTCGACGGCCTTGCCACCGGTGTCGCCGACGACACCGGTGGCAGTCTGCGAGGCGCCGTCCACGGCGTTGCCGACACCGGCGCCGTCCAGCGAGCTGATGCCGGAGAGCGCGCCGGTGGGCGCGATGCCGTGGTCCATGGCGCTCGCGGAGCCGGCCGCACCGACCACGGGGGCTGCTCCGGCCGCGACGAGAAGGGCGGCGCGGGCGATCCGACGGGTCAGGGGGAGGGACATGGTGCTCCTTCGACGAAGACGACGTGCTGACGCCGTGACAACCGAGGCGAGGGAGGGGGAGGTTGCGGCGGCCGAAGGTAAAGGCTCCGCAATGCATCGCATTATCGGGTGGGGAGGAAAGCGGACGAAGGCGCCGAAGATCCAACCCCTGCTGAACCGTCACTTCCCTTGCGGGGCAAGGGAGGCGAGGGGGTGAGCGCAGGTGGTTGGCGACGTCCGTCGGCGAATACCCGGTCGGGTGACGCCCCGTACGGGCGTCCGGCTAGGTCGTGTCGTCAAAGTCCCGTCAGCCCGGCGGCGCTACTTTGACGACGCTCCCTAGCGCGCGAGCCGGATGCGAACCGTTCCTTCACCGGCCGCGTCGGCCGTCCTCGTCCACGCGCCCGCCGAGTCGCCCGCCCGCCAGACCTTGTCCGCGTACGCCACTTCCACGATCCGCAGATCCTCCGCGCGCGCCACGGCCCAGTGCGCGAGCTCCCAGCCGCGCCGGACGTCGGACCCGGTGGTCGCGAGGACCGGCACGGTCACCACGGCGGAGGAGGAGCCGACGCTCGTCCTCGCGCTGCCGCCCGCCGTCGTCCGGGGCGCCGCCTTCTCGCCGAAGGCCCGTACCAGCTCCGCCCTCAGCTTCGCCGGATCGCCCGCGGCGCCGTCCCGTGCCGGGTCCGTCATACAGCGGAGGGCGGCGGCCGAGCGGCCCGTCAGCGCGGCCGAGAGGAGCGTCGCGTCCGGCTCGTGCTTCGCGTACGCCTGCGGGAAGCCGCTGCGCTGCACCTTCTGCGCCGCCACGGTCAGCGGGAGCCGCGAATAGCCGGGAACCTCCGCGAGACCTTCGTAGAACTTCCCCGAGGAGTACACCGGATCCATGATCTGCTCCGGCGTCCCCCAGCCCATGGACGGGCGCTGCTGGAACAGCCCGAGGGAGTCCCGGTCGCCGTACCGGATGTTGCGCAGCGCGGACTCCTGGAGCGCCGTCGCCAGAGCGATCGTGACCGCGCGCTCCGGCATCCGGCGCGTGGTGCCCACGGCCGAGACGGTCGCGGCGTTCGACGCCTGCTCCAGGGTGAACTCGTACGTGTTCTGGCCACTGCCGACGGTGCACCGGGGGGCGCCCTTGGAGCCCGTCGACTGGTGCACGGCCACGTAGGCGATCAGACCGCAGAGCGCGACGAAGGCGGCCGTGAACCTGGCGGCACGGCCTTTACGGGGGGTGCGGGGGGAACGGCTGGGCTCGGACACGGGGCCCACCGTACTGGAGGCCGGGTTAGGGTCGGCACATGGCTGACAACGCTCCCCTCGACCTCACGCTGGACGGCCCCGCGCTCACCGCCGCGCTCGTCGACTTCCCCTCGGTCAGCGGGACCGAGAAGCCGCTCGCCGACGCGATCGAGCAGGCGCTGCGACCCCTGTCGCACCTCACCGTCGACCGGTACGGCAACAACGTCGTCGCCCGCACCCGACTCGGCCACGGGGAGCGCGTGATCCTCGCCGGACACATCGACACGGTGCCGATCGCCGATAACGTGCCCTCGCGGCTCGACGAGAACGGCATCCTGTGGGGCTGCGGCACCTCCGACATGAAGTCGGGCGTCGCCGTCCAGCTCAGGATCGCCGCCACCGTCCCCGAGCCCAACCGCGACCTCACCTTCGTCTTCTACGACCAGGAGGAGGTCGCCGCCCACCTCAACGGCCTCGGGAAGGTCGCCGAGGCACACCCGGACTGGCTGGAGGGCGACTTCGCGGTCCTCCTCGAAGGGTCGAACGCCGAGGTCGAGGGCGGCTGCCAGGGCACGCTCCGCGTCCTCCTGCGCACGGAGGGCGAGCGTGCCCATTCCGCGCGCTCCTGGATGGGCTCCAACGCCATCCACGCCGCGGCCCCGATCCTCGCCCGCCTCGCCGCGTACGAGCCGCGCAGGCCGGTCATCGACGGCCTGGAGTACCACGAGGGCCTCAACGCGGTACGGATCGAGGCCGGCGTCGCCAACAACGTCATCCCCGACGCCTGCACCGTCGTCGTCAACTACCGCTACGCGCCCGACCTCACCCCGGAGGAGGCCGAGGCGCACGTCCGCGAGGTCTTCGCCGACTGCGGCGTCACCGAGTTCGTCGTCGACGACCACAGCGGAGGCGCCCTGCCCGGCCTCTCCCACCCGGCCGCCGAGGCGTTCATGAAGGCGGTCGGCGGCACGGCCCACCCCAAGTTCGGCTGGACCGACGTGGCACGCTTCAGCGCCCTCGGCGTCCCCGCCGTCAACTACGGGCCCGGAGACCCGATCTACGCGCACAAGGTGGACGAGCACGTCGTCGTCGAGCGGATCGTCCAGTGCGAGGAACGTCTCCGCGACTGGCTCACCGCGTGACAGCCGCCATTCGGCCATTTGTCACGTCCGTGGACCTACCCTGACCGAATCAGAAGATCAGAGGATCGGCGGAGGGAGCAGACCATGGGTGTCCCCGAGGGAGGGTCGAAGCCGGAGGAGCAGCGGTTGGGTCCGGTGCTGAGGCGTCGGGATCAGGTCCAGTCCGGCACCACCGATCAGCGTCTGCTGGACAGCGAGGGCGACTCGGAGTGGGTGCACACGGACCCCTGGCGGGTCATGCGCATCCAGTCCGAGTTCGTGGAGGGCTTCGGCGCGCTCGCCGAACTGCCGAGCGCGATCAGCGTCTTCGGCTCGGCCCGCACGTTGCCGGACTCGCCGGAGTACGAGGCGGGCGTACGGCTCGGGCGCGCGCTGGTCGAGGCCGGCTTCGCGGTGATCACGGGCGGCGGTCCGGGCGCGATGGAGGCGGCGAACAAGGGTGCGCGGGAGGCCCAGGGCGTCTCGGTGGGCCTCGGGATCGAGCTCCCCTTCGAGCAGGGGCTCAACCCGCACGTCGACATCGGCGTGAACTTCCGCTACTTCTTCGTCCGCAAGACGATGTTCGTGAAGTACGCCCAGGGCTTCGTGGTCCTCCCGGGCGGCCTCGGCACCCTGGACGAGCTCTTCGAGGCGCTCACCCTGGTCCAGACCCGCAAGGTGACCCGCTTCCCGATCGTGCTCTTCGGCACGGAGTACTGGAAGGGCCTCGTCGACTGGCTCCGTGACTCGGTGGTCGCGGGAGGCAAGGCCTCCGAGCGGGACCTTCTGCTCTTCCACGTGACGGACGACGTGGACGAGGCGGTGGCCCTGGTGTCCAAGGAGACGAGCCGGTAGGAGAGACGAGCCTCGCCGGCGATCGAGGGGCGGGGTCCGGGGCGGAGCCCCGGTTCGGGAAGGGGCGGGGAAAGAGCCCGCCGCGGGCGCCCCGCCCCTTCCGTACCTACGCCGGCCCCCGCCGTGCGACGGCAGGCGCCGGTCCCGCCCCTTCCGTGCCTACGCCAGCCCCCGCCGTGCGACGGCAGGCGCCCGATGCCCGGCGATGGACGCCACCATGTCGAGGACCTGGCGCGTCTCGGCCACCTCGTGCACGCGGTACACCTGCGCCCCGAGCCACGCGGAGACGGCCGTCGTCGCCAACGTCCCGAGCACCCGCTCCTTCACCGGCCGGTCCAGCGTCTCCCCCACGAAGTCCTTGTTGGACAACGAGACGAGCACCGGCCAGCCCGTCTCCGTCATCTCGCCGAGCCGCCGGGTCGCCTCCAGGCTGTGGCGCGTGTTCTTCCCGAAGTCGTGGCCCGGGTCGATCATGATCCCGTCCCGCCGCACCCCGAGTCCGACCGCCCGCTCGGCCAGCCCGACGGTCACACGCAGGATGTCGGCCATCACGTCCTCGTACGTGATCCGGTGCGGCCGGGTCCGCGGCTCCGCCCCGCCCGCGTGGGTGCAGACGAGCCCGGCGCCGTACCGCGCCGCGACCTCCGCGAGCCGCGGATCCACCCCGCCCCACGCGTCGTTGAGGACGTCCGCGCCTGCCTCGCAGACCGCCTCGCCGACGTCCGCGCGCCAGGTGTCGACGCTGATGACGACGTCCGGGTGCCGGCGCCGTACCTCCGCGACGAAGCCGACCGTGCGCCGCGCCTCCTCCTCGGCCGAGACCTCCTCGCCCGGACCCGCCTTCACCCCGCCGATGTCGATGATGGCGGCGCCCTCGGCCACCGCCTGCTCGACACGGGCGAGAGCGGGCTCGTCGCGGAAGGTGGCGCCCTGGTCGTAGAAGGAATCCGGGGTCCGGTTCACGATCGCCATGATCACCGGCTCGTGCGGCCCGAATTCACGCCGTCCCAAGCGCAGCATCCCTTTTGTCCTCCCTCGCGTCCGTTCGCTGCGACCCTAACTGTCGGCGGCGCATGGCACGATCGACCACGGGACGAAATCCACTCCGGGGAGAGGCGCGCTGGTGTTCTGGTTTTTGCTGATCGCGATGGTCGTGGTCGTCGCTGCGGTCACCCTCGCGGTGGTCGGCGGGGGCGACAGCGAGGTGCTGCCCGAGGTGGCGCCCGAGCAACTGGTCGACCCGCTGCCGGCGGCCCGCCCGGTGGACCGCGACGACGTCGAGGCGCTCCGGCTGCCGGTGACCGCGCGGGGGTACCGCATGGCCGACGTGGACGACGTCCTGGGACGCCTGGGCGCGGAGCTCGCGGAGCGGGACGCCCGGATCGCGGAGCTGGAGGCGGCGCTGGCGGCGGGGCCCGGCAGACCCGGCCCGTCGTCCGGTGGCCCCTCCCTCCGCAAGGACGAGGGCGAGGGCCGGTGACCGGCGAGGCCGTGCCCGGCCCGGACGGGCGCCTGCGCTGCCCCTGGGGCCTGTCGACCGAGGACTACGTCACGTACCACGACGAGGAGTGGGGACGTCCGGTCCACGGTGACGACGCGCTTTTTGAGCGGCTCTGCCTGGAGGCGTTCCAGTCCGGTCTCTCCTGGATCACGATCCTGCGCCGCCGTGAGGGCTTCCGGCGGGCCTTCGCCGGCTTCGAGATCGCCTCGGTCGCGCGGTTCGACGAGGCGGACCGGGAGCGGCTCCTCGTCGACGCGGGCATCATTCGCAACCGCGCGAAGATCGACGCGACGATGGCCAACGCCAAGGCCCTGGCGGAGTGGGCCCCCGGCGAGCTGGACGCCCTGATCTGGTCCTACGCCCCCGAGCCGGCGTCCCGCCCCGCCCCCCTGTCGGTCACCGACGTCCCGGCGGTGACCGACGAGTCGACGGCTCTGTCCAAGGCCCTGAAGAAGCGCGGTCTGCGCTTCATCGGCCCGACGACGGCGTACGCCCTGATGCAGGCCTGCGGCCTCGTGGACGATCACCTCGCGAACTGCGTGAGCCGGGGCACGCGCTAGAAGCCCGATGAGGATCTCGGGTTCCGGCCCCGCCGTGTCAGTGGCGGGGCCGGACTCGTCGGTGGGGCTCAAGGGCGCCCCGGGGCATGCCGTCAACCGGTCGTGCGGATGAGGGCGGCCCCTAGCGGCCGACGTACTTCGGCTTCTCCTTCGCCAGGAAGGCCTGGACCGCGATCGTGTGGTCCTCGGAGGCGCCCGCCGCCGTCTGGAGCTCGTCCTCCTTCTCCAGGGCCTCGGACAGCGAGTGGTCCGCGCCGTACGCCAGGGAGGCCTTCAGCGCCGCGTAGGACACCGTCGGGCCCTCGGCCAGGGTGCGGGCGATCTTCAGGGCCTCGTCGGCCAGGTCGGCCGCCGGGACCAGCTTGTTCACGATGCCGAGCTCGTACGCCTCATGGGCGCTGATCGAGCGCGGGAAGAGCAGCAGGTCGGAGGCGCGGCTCGCGCCGATCAGCCGGGGCAGCGTCCAGGACACGCCGGAGTCGGCGGTGAGCGCCACCCCCGCGAAGGAGGTGTTGAACGCGGCCGTGTCCGCGACGACCCGGTAGTCCGCCGCCAGCGCGAAGCCGAAGCCGGCCCCCGCCGCGACCCCGTTCACGCCCGCCACGACCGGCTTCCTCATTCCGGTCAGCGCCCTGACGATCGGGTTGTAGTGGTCCCGGACGGTGTTCATGGTCGCCTGCGAGCCGGTCTCCTTGTCCGTCATCAGCAGGCCCACGTGCTCCTTCAGGTCCTGGCCCACGCAGAAGGCCCGGTCGCCCGCCGCGGTGAGCAGTACCGCCCGTACGGCGGTGTCCGCGGCGGCGGCTTCCGCCGCGTCCCGCAGGGCGACCTTGGCCTCCACGTTCATCGCGTTCATGGCCTCGGGCCGGTTGAGCGTGATCGTGGCGAGTCCGTCGGTCACTTCGTACAGCACGGTGTCGGCCATCGGGGCTTCCCTTCGCGTCGTTGCGTCCCTGATGCGCTCAGCATGACGGAGATCACCTGACCCGCACATGTGACCTGCGTCAAAGACCGGCGGCGGACGAGCGGCGAAGTATCGCAGGCCGATCGCCGAAATGAGCGGTTTTGCGGAAGCGCGTTGCGCAAGCGATGCAACCTGATGTTGGTCATCGGGTCCTGTGATGCGGGATAATGACCTGGAAGCAATGTGTTCGATGCCGGTGACGTGTGCTCCCGATCAGGGGCCGTCGGCTGACGAAGAGCTGGTTTCAGGAAGGGGAACAAGCATGGCGGCCATGAAGCCGCGGACGGGCGACGGCCCGCTCGAGGTGACCAAGGAGGGGCGGGGCATCGTCATGCGCGTTCCGCTCGAAGGCGGCGGTCGGCTTGTCGTCGAGCTGACCCCGGACGAGGCCGAAGCACTCGGCGACGCCCTGAAGCAGGTAGTCGGCTGACGCGACAAGCCAGAATTGTCCGCTCCTGCCCCGGCACGGTACCCACCGCGCCGGGGCAGGAGCGTTTCAGGGTGGCTCACGGAACGGCGGGCCGTGCCGTCAGCCGCACCGCACCGCGCAGAGCAGGCCGTCTCCCAGGGGCAGCAGCGCTGGGATCAGCTCCTGGCTCTCCCGGACCGCCCGCAGCAGCTCCCGTATCCGCAGCACCTCGGCCGGCTGCGCCGCCGAGTCCACCGTCCGGCCGTCCGCGAAGACGCCCTCGAAGCAGACCAGACCGCCCGGTCGCAGCAGGCGCAACGATTCAGCGAGGTAGTCCAGGAGCTCCAGCCGGTCGCCGTCGCAGAAGACCAGGTCGTACCCGCCGTCCGCGAGACGCGGCAGCACGTCCAGGGCGCGGCCGGGGATGAAGCGCGCCCGGTTTCCGGCGAAGCCCGCCTCCCGGAAGGCCGTCTTCGCGAACTGCTGGCGCTCGGGCTCCAGGTCCACGGTCGTCAGGACGCCGTCCGGACGCATGCCCTGCAGCAGGTAGATCCCGGACACGCCCGTACCGGTACCGATTTCGGCCACCGCTTTCGCGTCCGCCGTCGCCGCCAGCAGGCGCAGAGCGGCGCCGGTGCCCGGAGACACCGAGGGCAGCCCTGTCTCCCGGGCCCGGTCACGGGCCCAGCGCAGCGCTTCGTCCTCGGCGACAAAGGCGTCGGCGAACGCCCAGCTCGTCTGCCGGTTGGCGGTAATGGCCCTCTCCTGTCCCCGTAGTTGGCGCAACGGTGACTGTATCCGCTGCGCGCGGGAACCCGCAGATGGGACCGCGCGTTCACCAGGGCAGGACGTCGATGAGGGCGACCGGCGACCGGTCCCCAAATTCGCGTAAAGATTCTTATCCGGAGCTAACGGGCGAGGTGGCTATGGTAGGGGCTCCACTGGACACCACCAGAGCCGACAGGGGAGGTGCGGCTGCGCCTGGGGATCGGGGAGGAGTGCTTCGGCGTCTTCTCAGGTCGGCCGGTGAGCCGAAATCCGTGACCGACACCGCTGACCGAATCCACACCGCAGACTCCGCTCCCACCACCGCGACCTTCGCATCGGATGCGGAATCGCAGGCGTGGACTCCGCCCACCTGGGAGGAGATCGTCAGCACGCACAGCGGCCGTGTGTACCGCCTCGCCTACCGGCTGACCGGCAACCAGCACGACGCCGAGGACCTCACCCAGGAGGTCTTCGTCCGCGTCTTCCGCTCGCTGTCGACGTACACGCCGGGCACGTTCGAGGGCTGGCTGCACCGCATCACCACGAACCTCTTCCTCGACATGGTCCGCCGCAAGCAGCGGATCCGTTTCGACGCCCTCGGCGACGACGCGGCCGAGCGGCTGCCCAGCCGCGAGCCCTCCCCCCAGCAGGCGTTCAACGACACGCACTTCGACGCCGACGTCCAGCAGGCCCTCGACACCCTCGCGCCCGAGTTCCGTGCCGCGGTCGTCCTCTGTGACATCGAAGGACTCTCGTACGAGGAGATCGCGGCCACGCTCGGCGTGAAGCTCGGCACGGTCCGCAGCCGTATCCACCGGGGCCGCTCGCACCTGCGCAAGGCGCTCAAGCACCGTTCCCCCGAGGCCCGGGCGGAGCGTGCCCTGGCCGCTGTCGGCTGGGAGGGCGGAACGGCGTGAGCAACAGTCCTGCCGGCCCGACCCCCGCGGAGCAGCACCTCGGGGACCGGCTCGCCGCGCTGGTCGACGGGGAGCTCGGCCACGACGCCCGCGAGCGGGTTCTCGCGCACCTCGCGACCTGTGCCAGATGCAAGGCGGAGGCCGACGCCCAGCGTCGGCTGAAGAGCGTCTTCGCCTCCACCGCACCCCCTCCGCCCTCGGAGGGGCTCCTCGCGCGCCTTCAGGGGTTGCCCGGGGGCCCTCCGGGGAGTGACGACCGTCGGGGGGGACCCTTCGACGAGATCTTCGCCCTGGGCGGCTCCGGCGGTCCCGGCTCGGCCTCCGGCGGTCTCGGCGGAGTGAAGTCAGACGGCTTCGCGACGGCCGGGGCGGTCTCCCCGCACTCCGGTTTCCGTATCCACGCCGTCGGCGGGCGGCCCGATCACGACCGCCCGTCCTGGCGGGGGCGGCGCTTCGGCATCGCGGCCGCCAGCGCGGTCTCGTTCGCCGCGATAGCGCTCGGCGGCGCCCTTCCGCTGGAGACGACGCCGAACATCGGCGCGCGCGGCGAGGGCACGGGTACGAACGCCACCCCGCTGAGGGCCTCCGCCTCCGGCGGCCCGTCCCTCACGGGCCCGCTCCCCGGCACCGGCTCGGGCAGCGGATCCGGTACGGGTGCGACCGTGGGCACGGCCTCCGGCCGCGGCGGGCGTACGGCGGAGCGGGCGGCCGCCGACTCCTCGACCAGGCGCGTCGGCTTCGGATCGGTCACGGGACCGGTGTCCGCCGGGCCCCTGCTGCCGGGTGGCGTGACGCCCACGGAGACCGTCGGGCTCCAGGGCAGGTCCGCGCCGTCCGTGCTCGAACTCTCCCCGTTCGTCCGGCCCACGGGACCGGCCCTGCGCCTGGCGTTCAGGTCCGGGTTCGACCAGCTGAGAGGTCCGGGTGTCACCCCGGCTCCGACCCCGCTCGGGGCCCCGAGTCCGACGACGCCGCCGCTCACCTCCCACCGCTGACCCGGGACCTGGTTGAATCCAGGGCACGAGTGCCCGCCGTGAGGCGGGCACGGACAGGCCAGCTGTTGCGGGGAGAGCATGAACGACGGGAAGCCGACCGGCCAGAAGCCGAAGTGGTGGAGTCGGCCGACGAGTACGCCGCCGGCGGCCATACCGGAACCGGAGGCGCCGGTCGCGGACGAGGGTGACTTCACCCTCGCCGCCCCCGCGACCCCGGAGCCCGCGCCCGCCGCCCCCGCGCCCGCGGAGTCCGCGATGCCGGAGGTCCCGGCCCCGGAGGCCGCGACCCCGGAGGCCGCGCCCGCCGCCGTGCCCGTACCGCAGCAGGCCCAGGCCCAGCCGCAGGACCGGGGCGATGCCCCGGCCCCGGGGCAGCCGGAGGCGCATCCGCAGCCGCAGCCCTTGCACGAGCCCGACGAGTACCGGACCCCGCCGTACGGCGGGCCCGGGCCCTGGGCCCCCGCCCCGCCCGTGCAGCGGCCCGTGGCGACGCCGGCCGCCGCTCCCGTACCGCAGCAGCAGACCGCCCTCCAGCCCCCCGCGCCGCAGCCGGTCGCCCCCCAGCCTGCGGCGCCCCAGCCCCCGGCCCCGCAGCCGGCCGCGACTCAGCCCGCGCAGTGGGTGCAGTACGACCCCTGGGGAGCCCCCGGTGCCCAGGTCGCCCCGCTGACCGTCAGCTCCCTGCCGCCCGTCAGGAGCCGCCGCTCCCGTCGTGGGCGCGCGCTCGCGGCCGCGCTGGTCTTCGCGCTCTTCACCGGCGTCGTCGGCGGCGCGGTCGGCGCGTACGTCGAGCGGAACGGCGGCATCGCGACCGTCGAGCTGCCCCAGGCGGGCGCCGAGGACTCCGGCCGGGCCCCCGACAGTGTGGCGGGGATCGCCGCCAGCGCCCTGCCGAGCGTCGTCACCCTCCACGTCAGCGGCGCTGGCTCCTCCGGCACCGGAACGGGCTTCGTCCTGGACACCCGGGGCCACATCCTCACCAACAACCACGTGGTCGACTCGGCCGCCTCCTCCGGCGAGATCACCGTCACCTTCAGCAGCGGCGAGACCGCGGACGCCAAGCTGGTCGGCAGGGACAGCGGGTACGACCTCGCCGTCGTCAAGGTCAGCGGAGTCTCGGGCCTCAAGCCCCTGCCGCTCGGCAACTCGGACAACGTCCGCGTCGGCGACCCCGTCGTCGCCATCGGCGCCCCCTTCGACCTCCAGAACACCGTCACCTCCGGCATCATCAGCGCCAAGGAGCGCCCCATCACGGCGGGCGGCGAGAAGGGCGACGGCAGCGACGTCAGCTATGTCGACGCCCTGCAGACCGACGCCCCGATAAACCCGGGCAATTCCGGCGGCCCGCTGGTCGACTCCAAGGCCCGCGTCATCGGCATCAACAGCGCGATCCGTGCGGCCGGCGACGGTTCGGGCGGCGACAGCGGCGCCCAGTCCGGTTCCATCGGCCTCGGCTTCGCCATCCCGATCAACCAGGGCAAGCGGGTCGCGGAGGAGCTCATCAACACCGGCAAGGCCACCCACCCCGTCATCGGTGTGAGCCTCGACATGCAGTTCAATGGCGACGGCGCCCGCGTCGGGGAGAAGGGCAAGAACGGCTCGGCCTCGGTCACCCCCGGTGGCCCGGCCGCCAAGGCCGGCGTCCGCGCCGGTGACGTCATCACCAAGGTCGACGGCCAGCGGGTCCACAGCGGCGAGGAGCTGATCGTGAAGATCCGCGCCCACCGCCCCGGCGACCGGCTGGAGCTGACGCTGATGCGGGGTGGCAGAGAACAGACCAAGACGTTGACGCTCGGTTCCTCGCAGGGCAGCTGAACGCCATGTGGGGGACACCGCAAGGTACCCGCCCGGCGGTTTCGGCGGGTA
The DNA here is from genome assembly GCF_042668715.1 of Streptomyces sp. NPDC057271. Classification (NCBI taxonomy): domain Bacteria; kingdom Bacillati; phylum Actinomycetota; class Actinomycetes; order Kitasatosporales; family Streptomycetaceae; genus Streptomyces; species Streptomyces sp. NPDC057271. The sequence continues at coordinate 13,607 of NZ_JBHUYJ010000096.1, read as the reverse complement.
CCGTGGAGCGGGCCCCGGACCCCGTGTAAGGAGCAGCAAAGGTGTTCAACGACATCGGCATACTCGAGCTCGTGACGCTCGTGGTCCTCGCCGTACTCGTTTTCGGCCCGGACAAGCTGCCGAAGGTCATCCAGGACGTCTCGCGCTTCATCCGGAAGGTCCGCGAGTTCTCCGAGAGCGCGAAGCACGACATCCGCTCCGAGCTGGGGCCGGAGTTCAAGGACTTCGAGTTCGAGGACCTCAATCCCAAGACGTTCCTGCGCAAGCAGCTGGACGGCAACGAGGACCTCAAGGAACTGAAGGAGCTGCGCAGCAGCTTCGACCTCAAGAAGGAGATGAACGAGGTCGCGGACGCGGTGAACGGGCGCGCGCCGGAGCCGTCCGCCGCTCCCGCCTCGGTCCCCGCGGCGGTCAACGGGTCGGGGTCGCCCGACCTGCTGAAGAAGCAGGACAAGCCGGGCACCGTCGAGCGGCCGCCGTACGACTCCGACGCGACCTGACGACCTGGGCTGACACGACCTGACGCCAACCGGTGGCTATCCTCCATCTGTTGTCCGCCGACGCGGGCATGACGGATCGAGGAGGCGGCCGAGATGGAGACGACGAGTCGGGTGGAGGGAGTGCCCGCAGCCCGGCGTACGGCCGAAGGCTATCTGCGCGCACCCTTCACCTGGTACGGACTCGACGACGCGTTCACCGGACCGCGCTGGCTGATGCAGGTCGGCACGGCGGCGGACGGGACCGTCCAGCACGGTTCGATGGGCCACGGGGACGAGCCGTCCATAAAGTCCGACGCGAGCGGGGCCGAGAAGGAGCGCTTCGCCGTCGTCGTGACGGTCGCGGCGAGCCCGGTGCGCCGGTCGGGGGACGGTACGGGGGTGCTGGACGCGACCACGGTCGCCTCCGCGGCCTGGCTGGCCGGCTCCGGACTCCTGGCGTACACCTGGCCCGCGCAGCTGGACCACGCGCTGCGCGACGACTGGCTGGACCAGCAGACGGAGACGGCGTTCGAGCTCGCGGACGACCTGGCGGGCTCGGAGTGGTCGACGCTGTCGCTGCCGGTGGACGGGGTGCCGGTGCCGTTCCACTATCGGGAGTCGGAGTTCGGCTGGGTGCTGGCCGGGTCCGCGGGCGAGGTGCACATCGGGGCGTACGGGCGTGGCATGAGCGCGTACGGGCTGGGGTTCTCCGGAGTGAAGGACCTGGACGCGTACGCGTAGCCACCGGGCATGACGAAGGGGCGCCGCTCGATGTGAGCGGCGCCCCTTCGGCCTTCAGAACTTGTTGCGAGGGGTGATGCCCAGGCTCATGCCCGAGAGGCCCCTCGCCCGGCCGCCGAGCTTGCCGGCGATGGCGCGGAGCGCAGCGCCCGCGGGGGAGTCCGGGTCGCTCAGGACGACCGGCCTGCCCTCGTCGCCGCCCTCGCGCAGACGGACGTCGATCGGGATGGAGCCGAGGACCGGCACCGTCGCGCCCGTGGTCCTCGTCAGGCCGTCCGCGACCTTCTGGCCGCCGCCCGTACCGAAGACGTCGACCATCTCGTCGCAGTGCGGGCACGGCAGGCCCGACATGTTCTCGACCACGCCGACGATCTTCTGGTGGGTCTGGACGGCGATCGAGCCGGCCCGCTCGGCCACCTCGGCGGCCGCCTGCTGCGGGGTCGTGACGACGAGGATCTCGGCGTTCGGTACGAGCTGGGCCACCGAGATCGCGATGTCGCCCGTGCCCGGGGGCAGGTCGAGGAGCAGGACGTCCAGGTCGCCCCAGTACACGTCCGCGAGGAACTGCTGCAGCGCGCGGTGGAGCATCGGGCCGCGCCACACCACCGGGGCGTTGCCCGGGGTGAACATGCCGATGGAGATGACCTTCACACCGTTCGCCGACGGCGGCATGATCATGTTCTCGACCTGGGTCGGCCGGCCGTCCGCGCCGAGCATGCGGGGCACCGAGTGGCCGTAGATGTCGGCGTCGACGACACCGACCTTGAGCCCGTCCGCCGCCATCGCCGCGGCCAGGTTCACGGTCACGGAGGACTTGCCGACGCCGCCCTTGCCGGAGGCGACCGCGTACACACGGGTCAGCGAGCCGGGCTTGGCGAACGGGACCTCGCGCTCGGCCGTCGTGCCCCGCAGGGCCGAGGCCAGCTCCTTGCGCTGGTCGTCGCTCATCACGTCCAGCGTGACGTCGACGCCGGTGACGCCCTCCACCCCCGCGACCGCGTCCGTGACACGCTGCGTGATCGTGTCGCGCATCGGGCAGCCGGAGACGGTGAGATAGACCGTGACGGCGACCCTGCCGTCGGATCCGATCTCCACCGACTTCACCATGCCCAGCTCGGTGATCGGTTTGTTGATCTCGGGGTCGTTCACCGTCGCCAGTGCTTCACGCACCGCGTCTTCCGTAGCCATACGGAGATGGTACGGCGCGGACCACCGGCGCCGGAAAGCCTGTCAGCGGTCGGGTACGTCACTTCCGCGATCGCCGGCGGCGGGGAATAGACCGCGAGGCCCCCGGTGGCCGTCGCTCCGCTCCTCCATCTCCTTGATCAGGTCCTGGATCTCCGAGCGGATCCAGTCGCGGGTCGCGACCTCCCCCAGACCCATCCGCAGCGCCGCGATCTCCCGGGTCAGGTACTCGGTGTCGGCGATGGACCGCTCGTTCTGCTTGCGGTCCTGTTCGAGATTGACCCGGTCCCGGTCGTCCTGACGGTTCTGGGCGAGGAGGATCAGCGGAGCCGCGTACGAGGCCTGGAGCGACAGGGCGAGCGTCAGGAAGATGAACGGGTACTCGTCGAACTTCAGCGACGACGGCGCGAAGATGTTCCACAGCACCCAGACGATGATGGTGATCGTCATCCAGACGATGAACCGGCCCGTCCCCAGGAAGCGCGCGATCCGCTCCGAGACCCGGCCGAAGGCCTCCGGGTCGTACTCCGGCAGCAGCCTGGCCCGTCGCTCGCGCGGGAGGTCGAGCCGGATCCGCGGCATGGAGCGCTCCCGTTCCCGCTCCCTCTCCGGCGCGCGCTCAGGCCCCATGCGCGGCCTCCTCGCCGTGGAACTCGGTCTCCCGCCAGTCCTCCGGCAGCAGATGGTCGAGCACGTCGTCGACGGTGACCGCGCCGAGCAGCGAACCGCTCTCGTCCACCACCGGCGCCGCGACCATGTTGTACGCGGCCAGGTAGCTGGCGACCCCGGGCAGCGGGGTGTCCGGGGGCAGCGGGGGAAGATCGCTGTCCGCCAGCGAGCTGACCAGGGTGAACGGCGGATCGCGCAACAGCCGCTGGAAGTGCACCGTGCCCAGGTACTTCCCCGTCGGCGTCTCGTCCGGTGGCCGGCACACGTACACCTGCGCCGCCAGCGCCGGCGAGAGGTCCTGCTGCCGCACGCGGGCCAGGGCGTCCGCCACCGTGGCGTCCGGCCGCAGCACGATCGGCTCCGTGGTCATCAGACCGCCCGCCGTCCGCTCCTCGTACGCCAGCAGCCGGCGGACGTCCGCCGCGTCGTCGGGCCGCATCAGAGCGAGCAGCCGCTCCTTGTCCTCCTCCGGCAGCTCGGAGAGCAGGTCGGCCGCGTCGTCCGGGTCCATCGCCTCCAGGACGTCCGCGGCGCGCTCCTCCTTGAGCTTGCCGAGGATCTCGATCTGGTCGTCGTCCGGCAGCTCCTCCAGGACGTCGGCCAGCCGGTCGTCGTCGAGGGCGGCGGCGACCTCGGCGCGCCGCTTGGGGGAGAGGTGGTGCAGCACGTTGGCCAGGTCGGCGGGGCGCAGCCGCTCGAAGGTGGCGACCAGGTTCTCCGCGCCCTGCCCCTCCTCCTCCAGGGAGAAGCCGGTCACGGCGGACCACTCCACGGTCAGCGTCTCGCCCTTGCGGCGCAGCGCGCCCGGCTTGCCGCGCCGTACGAAGACCTTGTCGATCTCCCATTCGCGGCGGGCGGGGAGCTGCTGGATGGCGACGTCGAGCACGGTGACGTCCTCGTCCGTGCCGACGAGCCGCACCCGGCGGTCGAGGAGTTCGCCGAGGACGAGCCGCTCGGTGGGCCGCTGCTCGAAGCGGCGCATGTTGACCACGCCCGTCGTGATGACCTGGCCGGACTCGACGCCCGTGATCCGGGTCATCGGGACGAAGACCCGGCGGCGGCTGAGCACCTCGACGACCATGCCGAGCAGCCTGGGCGGACGGCGGCCCACCCGGAGCATGGCGACGAGATCGCTGACCCGCCCCACCTGGTCGCCGTTGGGGTCGAAGACCGGCACACCGGCGAGGTGCGAGACGAAGATCCGGGGGGCGCCTGCCACCATGCCACGCGCCTCCTCGGTGTCGCTCGATTCGGGTCATTGCTGAGGTATGCCGGATTCAGGCTAGCCCGTGCCCATCCGTGGCGCCCCGGCGGAGCGCCCGTACGGCTGCCTGCGGCGACGGCGCGCGACCCGGGTACGCTGCGGTCTGCCGTTTCTCCCACCCACGACGACGAGAGGCAGCGCAGGTGACCGTTCTCCCCACCGCCGCGCGCGTCCCCGCGGCGCGCATCCGTAGGGCCGTCCTGCCGCTGGCGCTCTGCGCCGGTCTCGCGGCCGGACTCACCGGCTGCGCGGAGGATCCCGACGAGGGGACGAACGGGGTCGGGAAGCTGGCTCCGAGCGCGATCGAGGAGAAGGCGCAGTCCGCGGCGGACGGGGCGAAGGCCGTCCGGCTCGCCGGGACGCTGGTCAGCAAGGGCGGAACGTTCAAGCTGAACATGCGCCTCAAGGACGACGGTGCGACCGGCTCGGTCGTGACGAAGAACAGCACGTTCGAGCTGCTGCGGATCGGCGACGCGCTCTACATGAAGGCCGACGCGGCGTTCTGGACGCACGGCGAGGGGGACGACGCCGGCGACGGCGGAGGCAAGGGGTCCGGGACTCCTTCGGAGTCCGACAGCGAGGCCGCCGACAAGCTGCGGGACAAGTACGTCAAGGTGCCGCAGGACGACCCCTCGTACAAGCAGCTGCGCGGCTTCACCGACATGGATCTGCTCCTGGACGGCCTGATCGGCCTGCACGGGGAGGTCGTGAAGGGCGACCGCGACAAGATCGGTGGCATCCGTACGGTCAAGGTCAAGGGCGGCGAGGACGGCGAGGGCGGCACGCTGGACGTCGCCCTGGAGGGAACCCCGTTCCCGCTCCAGTTCGCGCGCGGCGGCGGAGCGGGCGTGGTCGTGCTGTCCGAGTGGGACAAGGACTTCCCGCTGGAGGCCCCGGCGCCCGGCCAGACGCTGGACTACGGCAAGCAGCTGCCGCGTACCTGACCTCCGGGCGCGGTCCCGGGGTCAGCGCTTGCGGCGCTTGAGCAGCAGGCGGGGGAGAGCCGCGGGCACCGGTCGGCGCGTGAGAGCGTCCGAGGGCTGCGGGACCGCCGCGAGCGAGCCCGTCGGAAGGTCCGTCGTGGAGTCCAGCGGGGACAGCCGGAGCACCCGGCACTCCCGCGCCCACCGCTCCGGCATCGCCTCGCCGTCCGTCGCGTTCAGGCGCTTGCCCTTCAGCTCGGCGACCGCCGCGTCCCACTCCTCAGTACCGGGCACCAGCTCGCTCACCGCGGCCGTCCAGGCGACGATGCGGCCGCCCTTGTCCTTGCTGCGGACCGTGACCTCGGCCGTCGAGCCCGCGACGAGCCCCGGGAGCGGCTGCTCGCCCGGACCGTCGCCGACGACGTGCGCCGCGCCCTCGTGCCAGACGTGCCAGAGCGCGCGGGCGGCGGGGGCGTCGCCCTGGGCCCCCCGGACCCAGATGAGGCCGGACTTCTTCGTGGCCTCCTCGACGAGGGCGGGGCCGAGCAGCGTGTCTGTCATGCCCCGCAGCCTATCGAGACCCGGCCGGCGCGCCGGCCAGGCGAGACTTCGACGACAGGGCCTAGAGCCAGCCGTTGCGCTTCAGGGTGCGGTGGATGGCGAAACAGATCGCCGTGATGCCGACGAGCACCATCGGATAGCCGTACTTCCACTCCAGCTCGGGCATGTGCTCGAAGTTCATGCCGTACACACCGCAGACCGCCGTCGGGACGGCGATGATGGCCGCCCAGGAGGTGATCTTGCGCATGTCCTCGTTCTGCGTGACGGTCGCCTGCGCCAGGTTGGCCTGGAGGATCGAGTTGAGCAGCTCGTCGAAGGCGACGACCTGCTCCTGCACGCGCGCGAGGTGGTCGGCGACATCGCGGAAGTACTTCTGGATGTCCGGGTCCACCAGCCGCATCGGGCGCTCGCTCAGCAGCGCCATCGGGCGCAGCAGCGGGGTGACGGCCCGCTTGAACTCCAGTACCTCACGCTTGAGCTGGTAGATCCGTCCGGTGTCCGTGCCGCGCGTGGAGCCCTTCGCCGGAGGCGAGAAGACATCGATCTCGATCTGGTCGATGTCGAGTTCGACGGCGTCGGCGACCGCGATGTAGCCGTCGACGACATGGTCGGCGATCGCGTGCAGCACGGCCGACGGGCCCTTGCTCAGCAGCTCCGGCTCGCCCTGGAGGCGGTGCCGCAGGTTGCGCAGCGAGCCCTGCCCGCCGTGCCGGACGGTGATGACGAAGTCGGGGCCGGTGAAGCACATCACCTCGCCGCTCTCGACGACCTCGCTGGTGGCGGTGAGTTCGGCGTGCTCGACGTAGTGGATCGTCTTGAAGACGGTGAAGATGGTGTCGTCGTACCGCTCCAGCTTCGGCCGCTGGTGGGCGTGGACGGCGTCCTCGACGGCGAGCGGGTGGAGTCCGAACTCGGCCGCGATACCGGCGAATTCGGCCTCGGTCGGCTCGTGCAGACCGATCCAGGCGAAGCCGCCGCTCTCCCGCACCTGGCGCATCGCGCCGCGCGGCGTGAGGCAGGCGCGGTCGTCCACGCGCCGCCCGTCGCGGTAGACCGCGCAGTCGACGACCGCGCTGGAGGCGGACGGGTCGCGGGTCGCGTCGTAGCTCGCGTACGGCGAGGCGCCGCCGGCGGAGGGCTTGCGCAGCGAGGTGCGCAGGGAGGGGCGGACCGCGGCACGCAGGTCCCGGATCATCGACATGGGCATGCTCCTTCACGGAGAAGCCGTCGGCGAGGCGTGGCACAGCCCGGAATGGGGACGTGGAGCTACGTCGTCCGCAAAGCGGGCGGCACCGCGGGACCGCGGTGACGGCGTTCGCTACAGACAGGCAAAGGCGAAGTGCTCTTCCGTCGTGCGAGATGCCGGGTGAGGGTGGGCGGACCGGTTGCGGTAGGCCTCAGATCACCGGGAGGAACGCACCGGGCTCGGGTGCGGGGCGGAAGAGCGGTTGGTACTGCCCGATCGACTTCGATCCACGCAGCCCCACCTCCTCCGGCCGGTCCCCCTTGGGGGATGACGAGTTGGTCGGGAGTACCGACCAGCGGCCAAGACTATCAGCCGACAGAGGGTCAATCCCTTCCACTGCCCGTTTCGTACGCGCTTTATGCTCACCGCATGGGAGAAGTTCTTGCTCTGGTCGAGGCCCGGCTGCGTTCGGCGCTCGGTGAACCGGACGCTCGCGCCGCGGTGACGTTTCTCGGCACGGACCGGATCGAGGTGCTCCGCTTCATCGACGGCGACGTCGTGCGGTACGCCACCCTCGGGATGTCCGCGCAACCGATGACCGACCCGGCGGCCGCTCTCGCCGATCCGGTGAAGGGCCCGCGCGCGGAGCTGGTGCTCTCGGTACGGGCCGGGCTCGCCGACACCGACAAGGTGCTGCGCCCGCTCGCCGTGCTCGCGTCGACACCGCAGGTCGAGGGCGTCGTCGTGGCCGCCGGCGCCTCGCTCGACGTGGGCGAACCCCTCTGGCCCGGGGCCCCGTTCAGCTCGGTGCTCGTCGCGGAGCCGGGCGGGCTGGTGGAGGACCTGGAGCTCGACGACCCGATGGATCCGGTGCGGTTCCTGCCGCTGCTGCCGATGACGTCCAACGAGGCCGCGTGGAAGCGGGTGCACGGGGCGGACGCGCTCCAGGAGCGCTGGCTGACGAACGGCACGGACCTGCGCGACCCGCTGCGGCGGTCGGTGACGCTGGACTGACCGGTGGGGCGTGTGTTGCGGGACGTGCCTGCGCGGTCGGAGGTGCTGGACCGACGGGCGGGGCGTGTGTTGCGGGACGTGCCTGCGCGGTCGGAGGTGCTGGACTGACCGGTGGGGCGTGTGTTGCGGGACGTGCCTGCGCGGCCGGTGACGCTGGACCGACGGGTGGGGCATGGCGTGTATCACTCGGGGTGAACTCGTCGGGCCGGACGGGTGATCGTCCTTGACGCGGGCGCGGCGGAGTAGGACCGTTGGGCTCTATGAGGGGCGAACCCAGTTGCCCGAAGTGCGGTGGCCGGGTCAGGGCGCCCGGTCTTTTTGCCGATTCTTGGCAGTGCGACGTGCATGGTTCGGTGCACCCGCTGCAGCCCGTGATCCCACCCAGCGTCGAGGCCCTCGGTGTCGTGGTGCACCGGGCTCAGGTGCCGGTCTGGATGCCGTGGCCCCTGCCGGTCGGTTGGCTCTTCACCGGGGTCGCGTACGCCGGTGACGATCGCAGCGGGGGTCGTGCGACCGCCGTCGCCTGTTCGGGTCCCGGGCCGTTGGGCGGGATCGGCGAGCTGCTGCTCGTGGCGGAGGAGCTGGGCGTCGGACTCGGAGCGCGGTACGCGGGGATCGACGGGCCGGACCCCGGTGCGGGGATGGCCATCGACAAGCCCGCCCAGACGAAGGTGCTGGCTGCGGGACGGCCCACGCCGCTGTGGCACGTGAGCGGGACCCCGCAGGACCGTGCGGTCTTCGCGGGGGAGGCACGCGGGCTGTGGCTGTGGGCGATCGTGTGGCCGGAGCAGTCGGGACTGCTGATGTACGACGAGCTGGTGCTGACGGACCTGAGGGACGCGGGCGCCGAGGTGGAACTGCTGCCGTGCGGGGCGCTGACACCGCGTCTGCTGTCGTAGCCGTGCCCGTGCCCGGGAGGCCGGGGCCGGGGCGGGTACGGATGCGGCGACGGGCCGGAGCAGGGGCCGGGGCGGGCCGGGTGCGCGGGCGGACGGGTGTGCGCGATGCGCCCGTTATGCTGGAGCGTCCCCTTCGTCCGCCCCTTGAGCTCTGGAGCACCGCGTCGTGCGCATCGACCTGCACACCCACTCCACGGCCTCGGACGGTACGGACACCCCGGCGGAGCTGGTCCGTAACGCGGCGGGCGCCGGACTGGACGTCGTCGCCCTCACGGACCACGACACCACGCGCGGGTACGCGGACGCGATCGCGGCGCTGCCCGGGGGGCTGACACTCGTCACCGGCATGGAGCTGTCCTGCCGGGTGGACGGGGTCGGTCTGCACATGCTCGCGTATCTCTTCGACCCCGAGGAGCCGGCGCTGGCCGCCGAGCGCGAGCTGGTCCGGGACGACCGGGTGCCGCGTGCGCGGGCGATGGTGGACAAGCTCCGGGAGCTAGGCGTCCCGATCACGTGGGAGCAGGTCGCCCGGATCGCGGGAGACGGCTCGGTGGGCCGCCCGCACGTGGCGGAGGCGCTGGTCGAACTCGGCGTCGTACGCTACGTGTCCGGGGCGTTCACGCCGGAGTGGCTGGCGGACGGCGGCCGGGCGTACGTGCGGAAGCACGAGCTCGACCCGTTCGAGGCGATCCGTCTGGTCAAGGCGGCGGGCGGAGTCACGGTCTTCGCGCATCCGGCGGCGGTCAAGCGGGGCGAGGTCGTCCCGGAGTCCGCGATCGCGCGGCTCGCGGAGGCGGGCCTGGACGGCATCGAGGTCGACCACATGGACCACGACGAGGCGACCCGGGCGCGGCTGCGGGGGCTGGCGAAGGAGCTCGGGCTGCTGGCCACGGGGTCCAGCGACTACCACGGCAGCCGGAAGACGTGCGGCCTCGGCGAGTACGTGACGGACCCCGAGATCTACGGCGAGATCACCCGCCGTGCCACGGGAGCCTTCCCGGTCCCCGGCGCCGGCGGACACCACTAGCCGCACCGGGGTCCCCCCGGGGAACCAAGCCCCTGCCTGACGGCCGGGCGCGCCGGTGCCCCTGCCGATCGGACCGGCTCATGCGGAGCCGGCGACCCTGTGCGGCCCGACAGGTGACGGCCCGCAGGGCCACCGGCCACCGGTAGCCCCTGCGGGGATTCCGTACCCGGCCCTGCGCCGACAGGTCTCCTCCGGGAGATCAGGTCCAGGGCGTCTGCCAGGCGCCCCGCGGGCCGTCGGTCCGCGGGGTCACCGGGCGCGGGCGCCCGGCCCGGCCCGAGGCTCTCGGCACGACGTCTACGGTCCGCCCCAGGGAGGCCGCGTTCGACGCCGACACCGAGTCCTCGGCGGGATCCAGCGGGCCCGGCACCCCGGCAGGGTCCGGACCCGGTCAGGTCTCCGGCGCCGGCAGGGGTCCGACCCCGGGAGGCTCGACTCCTGAGGGGGTCGAGGCCCTGGCGGGACCTTGCCCGGTCAGGGTCCGGACCCGGTCAGGTCTCCGGCCCTGGCAGGGGTCCGACCCCGGGAGGCTCGACTCCTGAGGGGGCCGAGGCCCTGTCGGGGGGGGGACCCTCGCCCCGTCGGGACCCTCGCCCCGTCGGGTTTCCGACCCCGTCAGGGATCCGCACCCTGCCGGGTCCGGGTCTCCGCACGGTGGCCGGGCCCGGCCACCGTGCGGGCCTCGTCGCCCCCGGTGCGCATCCGTCAACCACACACCACCCACTCGTACACCCCATCACGCAAGGCACACCGTGTTCGACGTCGCCGTATTCGGCTCGCTGTTTCTGACCCTTTTTGTGATCATGGATCCGCCCGGGATCACCCCGATCTTCCTCGGACTCACCTCCGGCCGCCCCGCCAAGGTGCAGCGGCGCATGGCCTGGCAGGCCGTTGCCGTCGCCTTCGGGGTCATCACCGTCTTCGGCATCCTCGGGCAGCAGATCCTCGCCTATCTCCACGTCTCCGTACCCGCGCTGATGATCGCCGGCGGTCTGCTCCTCCTGCTCATCGCGCTCGACCTCCTCACCGGCAAGACCGACGAGCCCAAGCAGACCAAGGACGTCAACGTCGCCCTCGTCCCCCTCGGCATGCCCCTCCTCGCCGGGCCAGGTGCGATCGTGTCCGTGATCCTCGCCGTGCAGCACGCCGACGGAGTCGGCGCGCAGGTCTCGGTCTGGGCCGCGATCGTCGCCATGCACGTCGTCCTCTGGCTGACCATGCGCTACTCGCTGCTGATCATCCGCGTCATCAAGGACGGCGGCGTCGTGCTCGTGACCCGGCTCGCCGGCATGATGCTCTCCGCCATCGCCGTGCAGCAGATCATCAACGGCGTCACCCAGGTCATCCAGGGGGCGTGACCCGCGGGGCCCCGGTACGCCACTGCGCCCCCGTACGGATTCCGTTTCCACGGAGTCCGTACGGGGGCGCGGTGCGTCTCAGCGGTGCCTGTTATGAGGCCGTGGTCTCGGCCGGGCGGATCCAGATGCGCTGGCCGATCGAAGCGGCCTGCTGCACGATCCGGTTGACGGAGGCGGCGTCCACGACGGTCCTGTCGACAGGCGTGCCGTCGATGTCGTCGAGTCGCAGGATTTCGAAGCGCATGGGCTTCTCCCTTCGTCTGGAGTTGATCCTCCTGTTGGAGAACTGTGGTGCGTGCTACGTAGACATCCAACGGGATGCATCCTGCAAACATTCCCTACGCTAAGGAAATTTTTTGGATGACTAACTACTAAGCGGTAGGGGACGTTGGCGGGAGGCGGTCGATCGGCGGAGAATGAGGCCCGTATGAACGACGCCGAGCTTTCCCCCACGCCGTCCAGCGACCCCGTCCACGACCTGCGCGACCGCTTGGAGCACACCAATGAGCTCCTCCGGCGGATGCTGGCCGAGGTGGCGAAGACCCCCTCGACCCATGCCATCTTCGTCGACGCGGGTTACGTCTACGCTTCGGCCGGGTTGCTGGTGGCGGGCACCGAGGACCGGCGATCCTTCGACCTCGACGCCGAGGGGCTCATCGAGGCCTTCATCGACAAGGCCCGCACGATCTTCGCGGACAGCCGCCTGCTGCGCGTCTACTGGTACGACGGCGCCCGGCGCCGCATCCACACCCCCGAACAGCAGGCCATCGCCGAACTCCCCGACGTCAAGGTCCGGCTCGGCAACCTCAACGCCAACAACCAGCAGAAGGGTGTCGACTCCCTCATCCGGTCCGACCTGGAGTCCCTCGCCCGGCACCGCGCCATCAGCGACGCCGCGCTCGTCGGCGGGGACGAGGACCTCGTCCCCGCCGTGGAGGCCGCCCAGGGCTACGGGGCCCGCGTCCACCTCTGGGGCATCGAGGCCGCCGAGGGGCGCAATCAGGCCGAACCGCTGCTCTGGGAGGTCGACAGCCGCCGCACCTTCGACCTCGACTTCTGCCGCCCGTACGTCACCCGACGCCCCGTCACGACGTACGAGAACGAGGGCGAGCCCCCGCCCTCCCGCGAGGAGGTCCGCTTCGTCGGCGCCCAGATCGCCGCGCTCTGGCTCGCCGAACGCGGTGGCGACGCGATGGCCGAGCTGCTGCCCGGGCACCCGTACCTGCCGGGACCCGTCGACCAGGACCTGCTCATCGAGGCCGAGAAACTCCTCAGCCGTTCGCTCCGCGGCCACGCGGCACTGCGCAGGGCGCTGCGCGACGGCTTCTGGCAGCACCTGCAGACACAGCTCCCGCCGCGGTACTAGCCGACCGCTCCGGCCGCGGTCGCGTCCACGTGGGCCCAGAACGCCACCAGACGCGCCGCCAGCTCCTCCGGGTGCGAGACGTTGGGGGAGTGGCCCGCGCCCGGGACCACCGTGTGGTGCGCGCCCACGCTCGTCGCCGCCGCGGCCAGCCCCGGCACCGGCCAGACCATCTCCTCCGCGCCGTACGCGATGTGCACCGGCAGCGCCAGCGCGGCGAGCCGTGCCGTACCGTCCGGATCGCGCAGCAGCAGCCGCCCCGCGCCCGCCAGTTGGGCGATCCGGGTGCCCATCCAGCGCCGCCGCAGGAACCGTACGATCTCCGGCGGATCGGTGGTTCCCGGCTCCTCGCCCCGGCTGTCCAGCCACCGCGTCGCCAGCCAGACCCGCTCCTTGGGCAGCACGGCGAGCGCACCGCGCAGCGCCCGGACCCTGATCCGCTGCGGGCGGGCGACCCGGCCGGGCCCCGAGGAGAGCAGCGTCAGCGAGCGGAACGCGGTGGGCGCGAGCTCCGCGGCGGCGCGGGCCACCAGTCCGCCGAAGGAGTGGCCGAGCAGATGCACCGGCCCGTCGCCGAGCGCGGCGGCCTGCGCCACCGCGTCGAGGGCGAGGGCGCGGCGACTGTAGGCGTGGCGTCCGCGGGGCCCGGGGGTCTCGTGCTGGCCGCGTCCGTCGACGGCCACGGCGCGGAAGCCGTCCTCGCCGAGCGGGCCGAGCAGGGCGAGGAAGTCCTCCTTGCTGCCGGTGTAGCCGGGCAGCAGCAGCACCGTGCCGCGGGTCTCGCCCGCGGGCGCGGTGTCCAGCACGGCGAAGCCGCCGCGCGTGGTCTCCAGCCGGTAGGCACGGGTGCGGGGCGGCAGCGCCAGGGACCGGGGCTTGCTCATAAGGGGACTGTAACCGCTGTTCAGCGGCGGCAGGACGGCGCAGTGGCCCGGCCC
>NZ_JBHUYJ010000095.1:0-31467 GCF_042668715.1 Streptomyces sp. NPDC057271 | reverse complement strand
CTGGGAGCGAAACCCCGCTCACTGCCCCGCTCCGCAGGGGTTTCGTTTCCTCCCCCACCTGAAGGTGGGCGTATCCACGAAAGGACTCAGATGAACACCGGCCCCGCGACGAGGAACAGCCCGGCGGCGACCTCCGCCCCCACGAGCGCGAACAGCGCCGTGGCGACGGCCGCGACCGCCATCGTCAACATCGCAAGCCTGGTCACCAACGATCCCTCCCTCGGTGATGGAACGCCTCTGGGCCTGATCCAGAACGCTGCCGTCGTCATCGAAGGCGACCGCGTCGTCTGGGTCGGTGAATCAAGCAAAGCACCCGCCACTGACAACCGGGTCGACGCCGGTGGCAGGGCCGTGATCCCGGGGTTCGTGGACTCCCACTCGCACCTCGTCTTCGCGGGCGACCGCACCGCGGAGTTCAACGCGCGGATGTCGGGCCAGTCGTACAAGGCGGGTGGCATCCGCACGACGGTCGCGGCGACGCGCGCGGCGAGCGACGAGGCGCTCTCGGCGAACGTCGCGCGCTATCTGCGCGAGGCCCTCGCCCAGGGGACGACCACCTTCGAGACGAAGTCCGGCTACGGCCTGACGGTCGAGGACGAGGCCCGCGCGCTGCGCATCGCCGCCGCGCACACCGACGAGGTCACCTACCTCGGGGCCCACATCGTCGCGCCGGAGTACGCCGACGACCCGGCCGCGTACGTGGACCTCGTCACGGGCGACATGCTCGACGCCTGCGCGCCGTACGCCCGTTGGGTGGACGTCTTCTGCGAGAAGGGCGCGTTCGACGGGGACCAGGCGCGGGCGATCCTCACGGCCGGCAAGGCGCGGGGCCTCCACCCCCGGGTGCACGCGAACCAGCTCTCGTACGGCCCCGGTGTCCAGCTGGCGGTGGAGCTGGACGCGGCGAGCGCGGACCACTGCACGCACCTGACGGACGCCGACGTGGACGCCCTGGCGCAGTCGTCGACGGTCGCGACGCTCCTGCCGGGCGCCGAGTTCTCCACCCGCGCCGAGTGGCCGAACGCCCGCCGCCTGCTGGACGCGGGCGCGACGGTGGCCCTGTCCACGGACTGCAACCCGGGCTCGTCCTTCACCTCGTCCGTGCCGTTCTGCGTCGCTTTGGCGGTACGGGACATGGGCATGACCCCGGACGAGGCGGTCTGGTCGGCCACGGCGGGCGGTGCGGCGGCCCTCCGCCGCGCGGACGTCGGCCACCTCACCCCCGGCTCCGCCGCCGACCTCACGATCCTGGATGCCCCGTCCCACGTCCACCTGGCCTACCGCCCGGGTGTCCCCCTGGTGACGGAGGTCTGGCGCCGGGGAACGCGGGTGGTCTGAGGGGGGCCTCTCCGGGTCCCCTGTCCTGACACGACGAAGGGCCGCCGTCTCCGGTCCCGGAGGCGGCGGCCCCTCTCCGCGTCGTGGTGAGGCGTACGGCTACAGCAGGTTGTAGTTCTGGAATCCGTAACCGATCTTGACCGGCTTCTGGAACGGGACCTGGGCGTCGCCCGTGCCCGAGTACCGGAGGAGGTCGCCGTCGGGCTTGCGCGCGATCAGGTCCGCCCTGCCGTCGGCGTCGAGGTCGCCGACCGAGAGCAGCCGGTCATAGGCGTTCCAGCCGCCGCCGATCACCGTACGGGCGGCGAAGGGAGCCTTGTAGTTGCCGGTGCCCTTGTAGAGCCACAGGACGCCGGACCTGTCCCGGGCGACGATGTCGGCCCGGCCGTCACCGGTCAGATCACCCTGGCCGGCGAGCTGGGTGTACTGCCCCCAGCCCCCGCCGATCCGCGTCCGGGCGGTCAGGCGGCCGTCCGGGTACCCCAGGTATCCCCACAGCACACCGGCCTTGTCGAGGCCGATCAGGTCGGCCTCCTGGGCTCCGCCGATGCTGCCGGGGGAAAGGACGGAGGTGTAGATGTTCCATCCCCAGCCGGCCTGCGTGGTGTGGTACTTGAGGTCGTCGTCGATCCAGCCGAAGGTGAGCGTTCCGTCCTTCCGGAGGTGCCACGTGCCGTCGCTGCGCCCGTCCTTGTCGTTGTCGACGGAGATCGAGTCGGCGAAGGCCTCGAAGTTGACGCCCACCTCGTACCGAGGGTCGAAGCCGCCCTGGTGGTCCGGGTAGTAGTGGTAGAGCACGCCGCTGCTCTTGCGGACGGCGCTCATAGTGAAGCTGGGCGTCTCCACCGGAGCGTCGTCGGCGGCGGCCGCGCGCGCCCCCGGGGCGCGGACGTCCTGGGCCCGCTGCTCGGCCGAGACGCCGGCCGCGGCCGGGTCGCCGACGGCGTAGGCGCTACCGGCCGTGGCGGCCGTGGCGACGGTGACGACGGTGGCGGCGAGCGCGCCGCGCAACGCACGCCGACGTCGATTGATCAGCATGGAGATAGCCCCCTGGGAATTCTCTGGACGGCACAGGTCGCGTACCGCCATCGGTCAGAAGACTCTCACGAGGGGGTAGGGAGGGGGGGAAGAGGGGACAGGGGAAGGGGCTTCGGGTCCGCTCCGGGGTGCCCGGCGCCTCTCTGGGGCGCTGGTTCTCTTCGAGACCGCCAGGGTCGCCAGGGTCGCCAGGGTCTCCCGGATCTCCAGGGCCTCCTGGCTCGCACGCGTGGCAGAGCCCCTCCGTGGTCCCGCGAAACGCCCGGTCGCAACGGTCGCAGTTCTGGAGCGGCACGATCGTGGACGCCTGTGGCGCGGGCGGCAACTACGGCGGTAGCCACTCGCGAACCGGTGGGCCAGGAGCCGGGCGGGCCGGCGGATGGTCCCGGTGGGCAGTGCACCGGTGAGGGTACGGGCGACGGCGGCGGGTGTGACGTCCCGCTCCAGCCACCGCCGCACTTCAGGCGCGAGGACGCCGGTTCACTCGATACCGGGTCGCGAACCGCCGCGATCCAGGTGCTCACCAGGCAGGCCCGACCCTCCTCCGCGCCTTGAACCGGCATGTCCCATTGGTCGCTTGATCATCATGAATTCCCCTCGGTCACAGATAGGCCGAGTGCCCTGTCCCGGAGGGTTTTCGACCGGTACCGTCCTGTAGCGGCAGGACTCAGGGGGGAAGACCGGGGGGTCGGAGTTGAGCGCTGTCCGTCATCAGGCTGTCCGTGAACAGGGCGACAGCCGTCAGCAGTTCGTGCGGGTTGTGACACCGGGGGAGCTGACCGACCGCGAGGACGAGGCGTGGCGGGAGCTGCGCGGGAAGTCCGGGGCGCCCGAGAACCCTTTCATGGGGCCAGAGTTCACGCGGGCCGTCGCCTCGGTGCGGCCCCGGGTGCGCGTGGCCGTCTGGTGGGAGGACGGGGAACCCGTCGGGTTCTTCCCGTACGAGAAGGGGGCGTTCGGCCACGGGCGGGCCGTCGGTCTCGGGGTCTCCGACTGTCAGGGGGCCGTCATCCGGCCCGGTCTCGCGCCCTCGCCCCGCGCGCTGCTGCGCGTCTGCGGGCTCTCCACCTGGGAGTTCGACAATCTGGAGGAGGGGCAGGCCGCCTTCCGTTGCGAGGCCGAGGCGTTCGGCTCGCCCGTGATCGACGTCGGCGAGGGCTACGCCGTGTACGAGGACGTCCTGCGCGCGCAGTCGCCCAAGTTCCTCAGGACCACCCTCGCCAAGGAGCGCCGCCTCGGGCGCCAGGTCGGCCCCACCCGGTTCGTCTTCGACGAGCGCGATCCGGCAGCCCTGCGCACCCTCATGGCGTGGAAGTCCGCCCAGTACCGCAGGACCGGCCGGCGCGACCGCTTCGCCAGGGAGTGGATCAGCACCCTCGTGCGACGCCTGTACGAGCTGCGCGCCCCCGGGTGCTCCGGTGTGCTGTCCGTCCTCTACGCGGGTGACCGGCCCGTCGCCGCCCACTTCGGGCTGCGTTCCCGCTCGGTCCTCTCCTGCTGGTTCCCCTCCTACGACCCCGACTTCGCGAAGTACTCGCCCGGCCTCGTCCTCCATCTGCGGATGGCCGAGGCCGCCGCCGCGGCCGGGATCGGGATGCTCGACCTCGGCCGGGGCGACGCCGAGTACAAGGACGCCCTCAAGACCGGGGAACTCACCGTCTACGAAGGGTCGGTGACCCGGCCCGGGTTACGTGCCGGGCTCTACTGGCTCTCCCGCGAGCCCTTGCGCCGCGCCCACGGCTTCGTACGCAACCGGCCGGCGCTCGCCGCGCGCGGCCGCCGCACCCTCAACCGGATCGCCCGCCTGCGCGGCAGTGGCGCCGGCCGGGCCTGAGCCGACAACGGGGACACGTACTTGCGACCACCACACGCCCTCTCCGTCGCCGACCTCGACCTCGACTCGCCCGGCGGACCCGTCCTCTCCCTCCGCCCCGCCCCGGGCGGCGCGCCGCCGGGCCCCGGAGACGTCTACGCGCTCGTCCGGCTCAGGGGCCGGCCCGCTGCCACCGTGCTCGGGCACGTACCCGAGGGGGCGGACCCGGGGAAGACACTCGCCGCCCTCGCCCGCACCCGTCTCGACGAGGCCCACCTCGAAGAGGCCCGGCGCGAAGAGGCCCGGCGCGACGAGGCCCGTCTCGAGGACCCCCGCCTCGACGAGACCCGTCTCGACCACGCCCGTCTCGAGGACGCCCGCCTCGACGAGACCCGTCTCGACCACGCCCGTCTCGAGGACGCCCGCCTCGACGAGACCCGTCTCGACCACGCCCGTCTCGACCACGCCCGTCTCGACCACGCCCGTCTCGACCACGCCCGTCTCGAGGACGCCCGCCTCGACGAGGCCCGCCTCGTCCCGCCCCGTGCGAGCGTCGTCGTCGCCACCCGTGAGCGCGCCGACCAGCTCGCCCGGGCCCTGGACTCGCTCCTCGACCAGGACCATCCCGACTACGAGATCGTCGTCGTCGACAACTCGCCCGTCACGCGCGCCACCGAAGAGCTGGTCAGGGGCGCCTACGGCGACCGCGTCAGGTACGTCCGCGAGGACACCCCCGGACTCGCCGTCGCCCACAACACCGGCCTCGCGCAGACCCGTGCGGACGTCGTCGCCTTCACCGACGACGACGTCGTGGCCGATCCGCACTGGCTGACCGCCCTCACCGCGCCCTTCGCCGCCGACCCGCGGCTCGGCTGCGTCACCGGTCTCATCCTGCCCGCCCGGCTGCGGACCTCCGCCCAGATCCTGCTGGAATCCCACGGCGGCTTCGCCAAGGGCTTCGCGCCCCGGCTCTACGACCCGGTGCGCCCGCCCGCCGACGAACCGCTCTTCCCGTTCACCGCGGGCAGCTTCGGCTCCGGCGCCAACATGGCGTTCCGGACCCGGGCCCTGGAGGCCGCGGGCGGCTTCGATCCGGCCACGGGCACCGGGACGACGGCCCGGGGCGGGGACGACCTGTACGCCTTCGTCGCCGTCCTCTCCGCCGGATTCCGGCTCCGCTACACCGCGGACGCCCTCGTGTGGCACCACCACCGCGAGAGCTGGCAGGACGTGCGGAACCAGGCGTTCGGGTACGGAGCCGGTCTCACCGCGTACCTCACCGCCACCCTCGTCCGCCGCCCCGCCCTGCTGCCGGCGCTCCTCGCCCGGCTGCCCCGCGGGCTCGCCCACGCCAGGAACATGACCGCGAGCCGCCATGCAGAGAGCGGCGGGGTTCCCGGCGAGCACGGCACCCACACCCATCCCTGGCCTCGCAGCCTCTCCCGACTGGAGCGACGCGGCATGCTCTACGGACCCCTCGGTTACGCCAAGGCCCGGCTGCGGATGCGGGGTACGAGATGAGCGCACCCGCCCACACCCGTATCCCGGTCCTCCTCTATCACGCCGTGATGGAGGACCCGCCCGCCTGGATCGCCGAATTCACCGTCACACCCGCGGAGTTCGAGGCCCAGCTCGACGCCGTCGTCGACAGCGGACGGACACCCGTGACCATCGGCGCGCTCGCCGACCACTTCACCCGGCGCGCCCCGCTGCCGCCCCGGCCGGTCGTCCTCACCTTCGACGACGGGTTCGCCGATCTGCCCGGTCCGACAGCCGAGGCACTCGCCGCCCGCGAGCTGCCCGCCACCGCGTATCTGACCACCGGCGCGATCACCCCCGGGCGGGTCTGTCTGCTGCCGCCCGCGCCGATGATGGCGCTGAGCCAGGCACCGCTCCTGGAGCGGTACGGGATGGAGGTCGGGGCGCACACCGCCACTCACCCACAGCTCGACACGCTGCCGCCGAAGGAACTCAGGCGCGAGCTGTGCGAGCCGAAGGCCGCCCTGGAGGACGTCCTCGGCCACGAGGTCCGGCACCTGGCCTACCCGCACGGCTACAACAGTCCGGCCGTACGCCGGGCCGCCGCCACCGCCGGGTACGCCTCGGCCGTCGCCGTCCGGCACGCCCTCAGCTCCGAGACCGACCAGCGGTACAGGATCGCCCGGCTCATCGTGCGCCGTGGGCACACCGTCGCCGACGTGGAGCAGTGGATGGACGGCCGGGGCGCCAAGGCGGCGCCGTACCCGGACTCGCTGCCCACGGTGGGCTGGCGGATGTACCGCAGGGCCCGGGCGCTGGTCAGAGGGCCGGAGTTCGCGGGCTGACGGCGGGTGGGGAGCGGTCGAGGAGGCCGCTCCGGCCCGATGGGCCTGACCTGATGGCGCAGAGTTCGAAGGGGAGTTCCACCGTGCAACAGCGTGTGCCCGGACCGGTCACCGGAAGCGACGTGCCGCTTCCCCCCGCCCGGCGGCCGGAGGGGGAACCGGATGCGGAGCCGCGTACGGTCGCGGACGCGGACCCGCACGCGGGGAGCCGCAGACCGCGCCTCCGCCTGCCGGGCCCGCAGACCCTCTTCAGCGCGCTGCCGCTGCTCGTGGCCGCCGCCCTCTGGGTGTACGCGCTGCCGCGGATCGGCTTCCGCGACATCGGCGACTACGGCCTCCTCGACCGCTTCCCGCCCGCGTTCTACGCCTCACTCGCCGTCCTGACCTGCGGTTTCCTGGTCGCGCTGCGGCGGGCCGGTACGGCCCCGTGGTGGCCGGCGGCGTACAGCCTCGCGATGCTCGTGGCGCTCAAGGCGCCGCCCGCGATCCTCTACGACTCCGTGCGCTACGCCTGGGCCTCCAAGCACGACGCGGTGATCAGCCGGCTCCTCGTCGAGGGCACGGTGTACCCGCAGCGCGAACTGTCCGGCGGGATGTCCGCGTACGACCAGTGGCCCGGGTTCTTCGCGCTCGACGCGGCGCTCGTCCGCGCCTTCGGCGTGGACTCGGCGGCCTCGTTCGTCAACTGGGCGCCGATCGCCCTGGGTGTCCTCACGCTGCCGGTCCTGCTGCTGATCTACCGCACCTTCAGCGACGACTGGAGGCTCGTGTGGACCGGGGTGTGGATCTTCCAGCTGGCGAACTGGGTCGGCCAGGACTACCTGTCGCCGCAGGGCTTCTCGTATCTCCTCTATCTGACCGTCCTCGCCGTCGTCGTCCGGCACTTCGTCCGGCCCGGGTCGGCGGGACGGCTGTGCGACCGTACGCTCCTCGACCCGGCGGCGGCCGCCGTACCGCCGCCCACGACGCCGAAGCAGCGCGCGATCTGCGTACTGATCATCGCCCCGCTGATCGCGACCATCAACGCCTCGCACCAGCTCACGCCGGTGATGCTCTGCGCGACGCTCTTCGCGCTCTGCCTCACCCGCCGCTACCGCAACGTCGGGCTGCTCGTCGTCGCCGGACTGATCATGCTGGTCTGGGACCTCACCATGGGCCGGCTCCTCTTCCTGGAGACCATGAGCACCCTGAAGGACTCGGCGGGCGACCTTCTCTCCAACTCCCGCGCCGGGTACGCGGGCGAGCCGACCGGCCCGGGACCCGAACTGGTCGGCGCCGCCAACGTCCTGATGGTGCTCGCCCTCGCCGTGCTCGCCGGCACGGCCGTCCTGCTGCGCCGCAGACTCGTCCGCAGCGCGCTGCCGCTGCTGCTCGCCGCCGCCGCGCCGGTGCCGATGTTCGCCGTCAACGACTACGGCGGCGAAATGCTCTTCCGCGTCTACCTGTTCGGGCTCCCCGGCACGGCGTTCTTCGCCGCCGCCGCGCTCGTCCCGGCGGCGGGCGCGGCCGGCCGGGCCGCGAGGGTGGCCCGGCGCACGGCCGCCGTCGCGCTGCCGCTCGCCGTCACCGCCCTGCTGGCCGGCTTCCTGCCCTCGTACTACGGCAAGGAGGGCATGCACTACGCCCCGCCGGCCGAACTCGCCCTCGCCCGGCGCGCCTACGACCGGGCCCCCGACGGTGCGCTGATCCTCGCCACCACCGGCTCCTTCCCGGGTGCGTACTACCGCTACGACCACTACGAGCGCTGGTTCTTCACCGAGCAGGAGGTCCCCGAGAACCTGAAGATGCTGAAGGATCCGGCGGGCTATCTCGCCCGGGGCATCCCCGAGGGCCGCCCGGCGTTCGTCGTCCTCACCCCGACGCAGGAGAAGGCGGTCATCGGCGAGGGCTATCTGCCGCCCGGCAGCTTCCGGACCCTGAGCGAGGACCTGAAGCGCTCGCCGCTCTTCCACGTGGTGGAGGAGAGCGAGCACGGGCTGGTCCTGGAGTACCGACCGCAGGCCCAACCGACGTCCGGCGCCGCGGCCCCGTCGACACCCCCGCGCCCCGCCTGACTGCCCGCCCGCGCCCCGCCGCCCTGACGGCCCGCCCGTGTCCCCGCCGCCCTGACCCCCGCCCCCGCCCGCGCCCAGCTGCCCGGCTGCCCGCCCGCGTCCCCGCCGCCCTGACGGCCCGCCCGCGTCCCGACGTCTCGACCGCCCGCCCGCGTCCCGATTGCCCGGCTGCCCGACACTGCCCGGCTGCCCGACTGCCAGACCGCTCGTCCGCCCAGCTGCCCGGCTGTCGGCCCGTCCGCCCGACGTCCCGCCTGACGCCCCACCGACCGACCGCTCACCCGTCCGCCCGACCGACCGATCACGGGAGTACGTACGCCATGGCACTCGCACACCTCCGGCTCAGAGCGGGCCTGGCGGCCTCCGGCTGGCTCGCGCTCGGCGCCACGGCGCTGCCGGGCGGCTCCCCGCTGCGCTGGATCCCCGTCCTCGCCTTCGTCGCCCTCGCGCCCGGCCTGGCGCTGCTCCACCCGCAGCCGACCGGGCTGCGCCCCGGCGGGCGCCTCGAAGCGCTCGCGCTCGCCGCGCCCGTCAGTCTGTCGCTGGCCGCGCTCGCCGCGACCTCGCTGTTCCTGGTGAAGGGCTTCTCCACGACCGCGTTCCTGGTCTCGCTGGCGGTCTTCGTCACGGTCGTCGCCGCCCTGCCGGGCGTCCCGCTGCCCGCCGCCACCCGGGGCGCAGTCGAGCGCGAGAGCTCGGGCGTGCGGGTCCGCTTCCGGATCAAACGGAAGCCCGGCGGCGCACGATGAACCGACGCCATGCCGCGCAGTCACCGCGCCGGGTCCCCATGATGACGGTCGCCCTCGCCGCCGTGGGCGCGCTCGCCGCGGCGATAGGACTCTGGAACACGGAGAACTCCGACGACCGCTGCGCGCCCGACCGCAAGCTCGTCCTGCCGTGCGACGGCGCGTGGTGGGGCGCGTACATCCCGTACGACGAGGACAGCTCGCTCACCAGGCCGGTGTACGCCTTCGAGAAGAAGATCGGCCGCAAGCTGGACCTGATCTACACCTACCACGACATGTCGGGGAACCCTACGGACGGCGAACTCCTCACTCCCGACGAGGTGGAACTCGGCGAGAGCCGGCTGTTGATGCTGGCCTGGGAGTCCACGGTCTGGAAGGAGAAGCACCACGCGGGCTGGAGCGAGACCCAGCTCGGCTGGAAGAGCATAGCGTCGGGGAAGTACGACACCTCGATCATCGACCCGCAGGCCCGCCGCCTCAAGGCGTACGGCAAGCGGGTCTTCTTCTCCTTCGACCAGGAGACCGACATGCGCATCAAGGAGGGCGCGGGCACCCCCGAGGAATACGTCGCCGCCTACCGCCACCTGCGCGACCGCTTCGAGCGTCTGGGCGTCCGCAACGTCGTCTGGGTATGGACGGTCTCCGGCTACCTCGGCAACGCGGACACGATGAAGGCGCTGTACCCGGGGGACGCGTACGTCGACTGGATCGGCATGGACCAGTACAACTACTACCGGTGCCACAACTCCCCCAACTGGCTGGACTTCGAGTCCAGCCAGCGGCCGACGTACGACTGGCTGCGCACGCACATCTCCGCGAACAAGCCGATCATGCTCGCCGAATTCGCCACCGCCCCGGACCAAGACCGCCCGAACCGCCAACGCGACTGGTACAGCGCCATCCCGAAGATCGCCCCAACCCTCCCCAGAGCCAAGGCCTACGTCCACTGGAACCGCGCGGTCCCGGGCGGCCGGTCCTGCGATCTGACCGTCAACTCGGGCCCAGCCCTGGAGGGTTACAAGGTCGCGGGCCAGGCCGACTACTTCCGCCGGGGCGTCCCGCGCCGCTAGACCCGTTACGATCTTGCTCTGGCCGCCGAGGGGGACGGAACGGGGCGATGTGAGCGAGCTGCACACGGCTGGCCGTGGCGTGGAGGCGAATCCGTGGCATGCCGATGCGATCGAGGCCGGCGCGGAGCACGCGGAACCTGAGGAACCGCGGGAGCCCGAGGAGCTGGGGGAGCCGGAGAACCGGGAGGCGCCTCAGGAGCCCGAGGCGCCCGAGGAGCCCGAGGGCGATCCGGACGGGGACGGCGACGGCCCGGACCCCGGACGTGCCTTTCTGGGCGACGTCTTCTCGAAGCTGCGCGACACCATCGCCGGGCCACGCGAGCCGGCGGAGGGCCCCGTCGACCGGTACGCCACCGTGGGACCGACCGGACTTCGACGCAATGGAGATCCCGGAAATCGGTGTGACCCTCTTCGCGTACGGCACACCTCTGGAGCGCCCGGACGGACAGCGCACCCCGCTGTTCGACGGTCCGCCCAGGCGTGAGCAGACCGAACAGGGAAGGCTCGGGGACTACGGCGTCATCGCCACCATGGGCGCAAGGTCGCCTGAGCACCACCCGCCGATCCCGGTCAGCTCCGGCGTCGCAGTCCGCGTGCCGCCACCGCCGTCATCGTGGCCCCGCACATCCCCAGGAGGACGGGCAGCGGTGCCGCGGCGAAGGCGTGCTGGGCCGCCCAGCCCGCCCACACCAGGACCCACACCGCGCACGCCGTGACCCGGACACCCACGCCGAGGACGCGCAGCAGGACGGCCGCGAGCGCCAGGCACAGCGCCTGGAGGGCGATCGGCAGGGCCTCCAGGGCGCCGGCGGGCACCAGGGCGGTGCCGGGGCCCGCCGCCAGGTCCGGATGGATGCCGAGCAGCGGCGGTGCGGTGTGCAGGGCCAGGAACGTGGCGAGCAGGACGGTCGCGGCGAGCACGGGCCGGACCCGGCGCGGCGACACCACGGCGCCGTGCAGGACGACCATCAGGATCCCGGCGGCGAGGGTCACCGGAGGCAGCGCGGCGATCAGCTCCGTACCGGACAGCCGGTCCGGGCCGAGGGCCTCCGCGCGGGAGAGCGGGATCCAGAAGAGGCCGGTCGACAGGCCGAGGAGCAGCCAGAGCCAGCTCCCCGCACCGTCCTCCCCGGCCCGCGGATCCGGGCGCGGCGGTTTCGGCACGTACACCGGGAGGCCGAAGACCGGGGTCACCGTGTCCGCCGAGGCGCCCCGGGACGTCCACTCCCGCTCGGCGGCGCGGCGCGCCCAGCTCGTGCCGTACTCGATCTCCTCGCGACCTCCCCTCAGCGCCGCCCGCAGGCCGGGCGCCGAGGCCGCCGCCATCAGCGTCATCGAGCCGAGCATCGCGAGCCCGGCGCCGGAGATCCCGACCGGACCGAGGAGCAGCGCCGCGGAGCCGAGGACGAGGAGGCACATCGCGCCCTGGAGGACGGCGAGTGCGCCCGTCCGCCCCTGGACGCGCAGCACACCGATGTACAGCTCGACGGCGACGCGGGGAACCGCGGCCGCGGCGAACAGACGGAGGACCGTCGTGCCGTGGTCGGCGTAGTCCGGACCGAAGGGGGCGAGGATGTACGGCGCGAAGACCAGCAGGACGAGGACGACGGGGACGAGCAGCAGCCCCATGCGCCGCAGCGCCCCGCGTACGCCCTCGGCGAGCGACTCCGGGCTGTGGGAGGCGTGCGCGGTGAGCGAGGAGGCCATGTTGATGGCCATGAACTCCATCGTGCCGCCGACGGTGTACGCGGTGTAGAAGAACGCGTTGTGCGCTGCGTCGAAGCGGACGGCGACCATCACCGGCAGCAGGTTGATCATGGCGAGGCTGAACAGCGCGCCGACCGAGTCCCCGGCCATGAAGCGGCCGATCTCGCGCATGGCGGGCGGTTCGCGGTCGTGGTCGGCGCGGACCTGCCGGGGGATGAGACGGCGGAAGACGAGCCAGCCGAGCGGGACGACGGAGAGGGCGATCGCCGCCGACCAGGACACGAAGACGCCGAGGACGGGCATCGTGGTGGCGAAGGCGGCGAGCAGGAGCAGCTTGCCGATGGAGAAGCCGGCGTTGCCCACGGGCACCCAGAAGGCGCGTCGGAGCCCGGTGAGCACGCCGTCCTGGAGGGTGAGGAGCGCCCAGCCCACGCAGGAGGCGGTGAAGAAGAGTCCGGCGGAGAGCGAGCCGAGCGGTGCGTACGAGGGGCCCCACCAGTCCAGGGTCAGCAGGAAGATTCCGCAGGCCAGGGCGACGACGACGGAGCTGACCAGGTAGATCCGCCCGACCAGGGGACCGGTGGCACGGCCGGCCCGGGGGACGTAGCGGACGACCGCGCCGATCATGGTCGTCGCGGTGATGGAGGCGAGCAGGCGCTGCGCGGCGATGGCGGCGGAGCCCTGGCCGACGGCCTCCTCGGAGTAGTACCGGGCGGCGACCAGCCAGAATCCGAGCCCGAGCGCGGCGGAGACGCCGGTGGAGAGCATGAGCGCGTACGCGTTGCGGAACATGGAGTCCCCGCCGGAGCCGGAGCCGGAGCCGGGGCCGGAGCCGGGGCCGGGGCCGGAGCCGGGGCCGGGGCCGGGGCCGGGGCCGGCGCGGTCGGACCCGTCGGACCCGTCGGACCCGTGAGACCCGTGGGCCACGTCGGGTCCGCCGGGGCGGGGGCCGGTCTCCGACGCGGGTCCGCCGTCCCGTCCCGGCTCCCGTTCTTCCCCCGTCTCCCCCGTCTCCCCCTCCGGCCCCTCCGGCTTGTGCAGCCGGACGGCCTCAGTCACGGTCGTCGCCGTACCGCACCGGCCGGACGCCCGCTGCGCGCAGCGTCTCGATCACCTCACCGGCCCGCCGTGGATCCACCGGCAGCGCGTGGCGGGCGAACCAGGACGCGGGTTCGGGGTCGGGGGAGAGGTCGGTGAACAGCTCGCCCGCGTAGGTGTCGAGCGGCGGGTCGTAGAGGTAGCCGGTGACGATCCGGCGGCGGGCGAGCGCGGCGATGGCCGCGTCCCGGTCCCCGACGAGCAGCGGTACCCGGAAGAGAGGCTGGACCTCCCTCGGCTCCCCTCCCCTCGGCTCCCCTCCTCCCCGCTCCCCTTCCCCCGGCCCCGCTCGTCCCGGTCCCGCTCGTCCCGGTCCCGCTCCTCCCTGCCCCGTTCCTCCCTGCCACGTCGCCCCGGCGGGCGCCCATTCGGTGCTGAGCAGCCGTTCCGTTCCGGCCCGGTGCGCGGCGAGCGTGGCGTCCAGGCGGGCCAGGAGCCGTCCGGTACGGCGCAGCCGGCCCGGACCCGGACCGAGGCGGTAGTCGTGCATGTCGACGCGGACCCAGGAGTGGAAGGGCGCGAGCGCCGGCGCGGCGGTGAGGGCCTGCTTCAGCTCCCCGGCCCGCAGCGGCATCCGGATCTCCTCGCGCTCCTGCTGCCCGAGCAGCCGCAGTGTGGCGTGCGCGGCCTTCACCAGGCGCAGTCCGCGGACGGTGGCCTCGGCGTACGGCCGTACGAGATAGGCCAGTTCGGCGGCCGTACGGGACGGGTGCAGCAACTCGTCCCGTGCGGAGGTCAGTTCGCCTCGCAGGGACGGGTCGTCGAAGGCCAGGAAGCCCCCGGTCTTCGCCCCGGTGTGTTTGGAGAGGCTGAACACGGAGGCCTCGCCCCAGGTGCCGACCGGGCGGCCGCCGACCGTGGACCCGATGGCGTGCGCCGCGTCCTCCAGGAGCGGGATGCCCCAGGCGTCGCAGTGGGCGCGCAGTTCGGGAGCCGGGTCGGGGTTCCCGTACAGGTTCGTGGTCAGTACGGCGGAGAGTCCGCTCCAGAGGGAGTCGGGTACGGCGGCCGTGTCGATCGAGCCGTCGCGCGGGTCTAGCGGCGCCTGGACCGGACGGAGCCCGGCGGCGAGGACGACGAAGAAGATCACGTCGTCGTTGACCGGCGACATCAGCACCCGGCCGCCGGGTCTGCACCAGTGGCGCAGCGCGAGATAGAGACCGAAGCGGCACGACGGCACATGGAGGCACTCCCTGCCCCCGAGCCGGTCGCGCATGCGCTCTTCCAGTTCCGCGTACGCAGAAACCATGCGATTCCCCCCTGAACCCCGGCCTCAATGTGTCCGATTCCGGGCGGCCCGTCAATAACGCGGAAGGGCCCGTCCCGAGGGGAACAGGCCCTTTCCGCAAGGCTCTTGGGGGCGCTCCTGGGGAGCGGAGAACCACTCGCCCGGGGAGCGGGGGTCACTCCTCCAGGGTCAGCCCCTTGCGCAGCTGCCCCAGCGTCCGCGAAAGCAGCCGGGAGACGTGCATCTGGGAGATGCCCAACTCCTCGCCGATCTCGGACTGGGTCATGCCGACGACGAAACGGAGCGAGAGGATGCGCCGGTCCCTGGCCGGCAGCGAGGCGATCATCGGCTTGAGCGACTCGATGTACTCGATGCCCTCGATGCCGTGGTCCTCGTAGCCGATCCGGTCGGCGAGCGCGCCCTCGCCGTCGTCCTCGTCGGGCTGGGCGTCCAGGGAGCTCGCGGTGTACGCGTTGCTGGCGGCCATCCCCTCGACGACCTCGTCGCGGCTCAGGTGCAGCTCCTCGGCGAGTTCGCCGACGGTCGGTGCCCGGTCGAGCCGCTGGGAGAGGTCGTCACCCGCCTTGGCGAGGTCGAGGCGGAGTTCCTGGAGCCTTCGCGGGACGCGCACCGACCAGGAGGTGTCGCGGAAGAAGCGCTTGATCTCGCCGACGATCGTCGGCATCGCGAAGGTGGGGAACTCGACGCCCCTGGCCAGCTCGAAGCGGTCGATGGCCTTGATGAGGCCGATCGTGCCGACCTGGATGATGTCCTCCATCGGCTCGCTGCGGGAGCGGAACCGGGAGGCGGCGAACTTGACCAGGGCGAGGTTGAGTTCGACCAGGGTGTTGCGGACGTACGCGTACTCGTGAGTGCCCTCTTCGAGGGCGTCGAGCCGGGCGAACAGGGTCTTCGACAGGGCCCGCGCGTCCAGCGGGTCGACCTGGTCGAAGGGCCCGATCTCGGCGATCTCGGCGATCTCCGTGATCCCGGGAAGGTCGGCGAGGGTGGGGGGCGGAGTTGCTTCTGCCGACGGCGCGTCGTGGGTACGCGGGGCGTCGAGCCGGGGTGACATGGTCTCCTCCATCGTTTCTTCCTGCTGCGGTTTGCGGCGCCTCCAAGCCGGCCGTTTCGGATGTCCTCTCCTAGCCCTACCCGCTCGGCATGCAAGGTTGCAAGTGTCAATTGTCCGTTTTAGGGAAGTATGTTGCAGTGTTTGGGTGCAAGCCTTGACCTTGCGCTTGTATGGTTCAGGCACGTCAACCGGCATCCGCGAGAGCGAGAAGAGGCACGGGCATGGACCGCCAGCACATCGGCAGCGCGCAGCCAGGACGGCTGCGGGTCGAGGTCCGCACCGCGGGGGAGACCGAGATCCTCACCCCCACGGGTGAGCTCGATCACCACACGGCGGAAGTGTTGCGTGCGCCACTCGACCGCGCACTGGATGCGGGCAGGTCACGACTCGTGGTCGACTGCTCACGACTTGAGTTCTGCGACTCCACGGGCCTCAACGTCCTTCTCGGGGCCCGGCTGAAAGCGGACGCCGCCGGGGGAGGCGTGCATCTGACGGGGATGCGGCCGGTGGTGGCCAGGGTTTTCGAGATCACCGGTGCGGACGTCGTCTTCACCGTGCACGAATCGCTGGCGGCGGCGCTGCCCGACTGAATACGGCGGGTGTCGTCGGCCGAGGATCGGGCAGAAGAGCCCCGGTTTGGTCCGTTGTCTGGTGAATCTGTCTGGTGAATCGGTGAGGTGAAAGCGCTGATGGACACTGCTGCCGGTGGCAGGGAGATCGAGGAGTCGGTGGGTCCGGTCGTGGACGTCACCGCTCTGGACGCACGCACGCTCGCGCTCGGCGCCACCAGCGGCACCGTTCCGCTCGCCCGCGACTTCACCAGGACCGCGCTGTACGACTGGGGCTGGCTGCCGGCCACGTCCGCCGACGCCAGGGCCGCCGCCGAGGACGTCCTGCTCGTCGTCTCCGAACTGGTGACCAACGCCTGCCTGCACGCCGAGGGCCCCGAGACGCTGCGCGTGGCACGCCGGGGCAAGGTGCTGCGCCTGGAGGTCACCGATCGCGGGGTCGGCCAGCCCGCGCCCCGCACCCCGCACCGCGCCGGACGGCCGGGCGGACACGGCATGTTCATCGTGCAGCGCCTCTGCCTCGACTGGGGGATCGACCGCAGGACGGGCGCCCCCGGCAAGACGGTCTGGGCCGAACTGGCCGCACCCGCCTAGCTCCTGCATTCGGATCAGGCCATCAGGGGAGCACTTCGGTGCTCCCTTTGTCTTCCCTCCTCAACGCCCCAGGCGTACCTTGACGCGCAATCTGATAAGCCGTCAGTAACTTCGCGGTGAGGGGTGCTTGGATCGTGCCGTACCGGAGGAGAACAGCGTTCACGCTGGCAGCGGCGGTGGCGGGCTCGGCGGCCCTGGCCTCGGCCCCGGCCGTGCAGGCCGCCGTCGTCGACGTGAACTACGCGTGCGAGACGAAGATCGGGCCCAAGGGCGCGGTCTCCCCCGTCGACATCAAGGCCGTCAGGAACGGCTCCTCGTACACGATCACCATGTCCTTCGAGAAGGGCGTCTCGGACAGCCCGATCGAGCTGCCCAAAGGGGTCATGACCCCGCGCGCCGAGCTGAAGCTCGGCGGCGCCGACGAAGGGACGCTCAAGGTCAAGGGGACGCCCAACACGGCGGCCATCCCTCCCGACACCCCCATCAAGATAGGGCAGTTGACGGGCACGTACACACCGAGGAAGAGCGGCAGGGTCACCTTCACGGCCGGGCTGCTCACCGTCCACGCGCTCGGCATGGACGCGGCCGTCTGCACCCCGAAGAACAACCCGGCGCCGTCGCTCGAACTGGACGTCACGGTCCCCGGTGGCTCCTCGGACACCGGCTCCGGCTCCGACTCCGGGGGTACGCAGTCCACGAGCGGGGGCGAGCTGCCGAAGACCGGCCCGCTCGACTCCGCCACGGCGCTCGCCACCCTCGGCGGCACGGTGCTCCTGACCGGCGCGGCCGGCGTGCTCTGGCTCACGCGGCGCACGGCGCGCTGATGCGCGGGGCGTGGGCCGGGACCCTGACCGCCGCCGCGCTGCTGGGGGCGGTGGCGGCGGCGCCCATGCCCGCTTCCATGCCCGCTCCCATGCCCGCGCCCATGCCCGCGCCCGCGCCGCCGCAGTGGACGGCGGAGGCCGCGGCGGGACGGCCGTACGTCTATCTCGAAGGCGCGGCGGGCAGCGTCCTTCAGGACACGCTCTCCGTGAGCAACCCGGGCGCGCGACCGCTCACCGTACGGCTCGGCGGGCAGGGCGCTCCGCTCGCCTTCGCCGCGCGGACGGTGACCGTCCCGGCGCGGTCGCGGGCGGACGTGCCGTTCGCCGTCACCGTCACGGCGGACACCGCGCTCGGCGACCACCGGGGCTCGGTGACCGCGGCGGCGGGTGGACGCGAGGTGCGGGTGCCGGTGCATCTGCGGGTGAGCGGGCCGAGCCTCGCGGCGCTCACCGTCGAGGAGGTACGGCTCGACGGCTCGGGCACCGTGCACTACACGCTGGTCAACCGGGGCAGCACGGTTCTCGCACCGCGTCTGTCCCTGCGCGCCGACGGCGCGTTCGGGACGGTGCTCGACCGCCCGGCCCGCCCCCTGGGGCTCACCCTCCGCCCCGGCGAACGGCTCACCCGCACCGAAGCCTGGTCCGACCCGCCCGCCCTCGACTCGGTCACGGTCAGCGTCCGCGCGACGGCCCCCGGCGCACCGGCGGCCGAAGCCCGCGCCGAGCGCGTGTTCGCCCCCGGGGGCGCGCTCGCCGCCGGCGCGGGCGTCCTGATCGCGGCGGCGGCGCTCACGGCCCGAAGGCACCACGCCCGGGTCGTACGGGAGCCCGGACTTCCGGTGGAGGAAACCCAGTTGGCCGACGTGACGGCAGGAGCGGACCGATGAGGACGAGCGGTACGGGACGGGCGGCGGCCCGGAGCCTTTGCGCGATGGCGGGCGTGGGACTGGTCCTCGCCACGCTCGCGCTCTCCCTCCTGCCGGCCGCCACCGCCCGGGCGGCCGCCCCCGGGCCGACCGTGGCGCTGTCGCGGACCGAGGGCGGCAAGGGCGGCGAGATCACCGTGAGCGGGGCCGGCTGGCAGCCGGGCGCGCTGCTCATGCTGCTGATCTGCGGTCAGGGCGAGCCGGGGAAGGGCGTCATCGGCGGCACCAACTCCTGTGCCAACACACTCGGTCGGGCCGCCACCGCCGACGCCAAGGGCGCCTTCAGCCAGAAGATGCCGGTCGCCGAGCCGCCCGAACCGTGCCCCTGCGTCGTGCACGTCGCAGGGGTCACCGGCCGGCAGGACGTCGTGGACGTGGCGTTCACCGTCGCCGGCCATCCGACCGCCCCGCTGCCCGAGGCCTCCGGTGTCGGGAGGCTGGCCGTGCTCGCCTCCGTACGCCTCGAAGGCTCCAGCGGCGTCCTCGTCTGGTTCGGCGCGCCCGCCCGCCGCGAGGTGGTCTTCACCGTCGGCAACCTCGGCCAGACGCCGGTCAAGGACCCGGTGTTCCAGGTCGGCACGCGGCACGGCGTCTTCTCGCCCCGGTACGAGGAACGGCAGTGGCGCGGCACGATCGAGCCGGGCAGGAAGGCCCAGATCAAGCTGCCCGTCGAGCTGTCGGCGGGCGCGCACGGCGACTACGAGGTGTCGGTGAGGTACGCCGGCAAGGTGCTGGTCGACCAGCCGTGGGGGGTCGGCCGGCCCTGGGGCGTGACGCTCTTCTGGCTGCTCCTCGCCGTGGTCGTCCCGGCCGCGCTCTTCCGGGCCGGCATGGCGGTGGTGGAGAGGGTCCGCCCGGGCGGCTCCGCCGGGGCGCGCTCCGGACACCGGCGTCGCCGCGCTCTCGTACGTACGCACCGAACCGGCCCCGACCCCGAGCGGGCCGAAACCACGACGACCGCGGTCCTGCCGTGGTTCACCCCGGACTCCGCACCGTCCGCACCGTCAGAGCACAGCCCGACGACGAAGGGACATCAGTGAGCACGCAACGGAGGATGAGCGCGGCGGGAGTCGCGCTGATGCTCGGCGGCGCGGGGATCATGCTGGCCGCCAGCCCCGCTCAGGCCGCCGAGGTCTCGTACAAGACCGAGTGCGTTCCGCCGTCCATCTCCGGCCTCCCGCCGGTGCAGGGCACCACGAAGGTGCAGATCACCGCGCCCGCGGAGGCGAAGGTCGGCGACGAGGTCGAGGTCGTCTGGAAGACGGTCGAGGCAGCGTCGAAGAACCCCGACATCCTCGACCTGCAGAAGGACACGGTGAAGCCGACCGGCGTCATCAAGGTCGGCGGCGCGGCGAGCGGCACGCTGAACATGGAGGGACCGCGGCAGAACCCGCCCATCCCGAAGAACAGTCCCATGGTGCTGCCGGAGATGAAGGGGAAGCTGAAGCTGGAGAAGGCCGGCGAGATCACGCTCACGCCGGACAAGTACACGATCAACGTCTCGAAGCCGATGTCGACGGACACGAAGTGCTCGCCGAAGGAGACGGTGGCGGTCGGGGCGAAGATCAAGGTGTCGGAGGGCGGTGGCTCGACGACGAGTGGCGGTTCGACGACGTCGGGCGGTTCGACGTCGAGTGGCGGTTCGGCCGTCTCCGGGGGGAGCACCTCCGGAGGCGGTGGCGGGCAGACCGACTTCACGGGCAAGGAGGTATCGGTCCAGTTCTCCTGCCAGTCGCCG
Organism: Streptomyces sp. NPDC057271; assembly: GCF_042668715.1. NCBI lineage: Bacteria > Bacillati > Actinomycetota > Actinomycetes > Kitasatosporales > Streptomycetaceae > Streptomyces > Streptomyces sp. NPDC057271. The sequence continues at coordinate 11,325 of NZ_JBHUYJ010000095.1, read as the reverse complement.
GGCCCGGCGAACATCACGTCCAAGGTGACCGTCAACGCCAAGAAGAACGGCGGCTCCTACGACCTCACGGTCAAGACCGCCAAGGGCGTCATGGACAGCCCCGCGCCCCTTCCCGCGGGCGCGCTCAAACCGTCCATGGCGGTCAGGATCGGCGGCGCCGACAGCGGCACGGTCACGGTGGAGGGCCCGGCGAACGCCGCCCCGCTGGAGCAGGGCAAGCCGGTCGACCTGCCGGACATGAAGGGCACGTACAAGCCCGGCGCGAGCGGCACGTCCACGCTCAGCCCCGGCACCCTGACCATCAACGTCTCGCTCGGCGGCTCGCCGATCGTGATCCCCTGTCAGGTCAAGGGTTCCGTCCAGGCATCACTGGAGCTCGACACCACCAAGCAGGACGGCGGCGCGGCGGGCGGCGGTGACGCGGCGGCCGGCGGCGGCTCCGGCAACGGCGGCTCGGGCGGCGGGCTCGCCGAGACGGGCGCCGAGGACGACGGCGCCCTGCGCGCCCTCGCCCTGGTCGCCGGCACGGCGATCCTGCTGGGCGGCGCGGTGTTCACGTTCACCCCGTGGGCCCGGCTGAGGCGCTGACGCGGCGGCGGAACGGCGGAAACGACGGAGGGCCGCCGCACCGATTCGGTGCGGCGGCCCTCCAGCCCGTACGGAGCGAGTCGTCAGTGGACGCTGCCCATGAGCGACTGGACCTTCTTGCGGTACATGAAGATCGCGAAGCCTGCCGCGACAGCGAGTGTCGCCTGCATCGCGATGATCCCGGTTCCGTTCAGGTCGACGCCGGCGATGGAGAGCAGACCCGTGGTGCAGTCACCGGCGGTGACGGCGAGGAACCAGACACCCATCATCTGGGAGGCGTACTTCTTCGGGGCCATCTTCGTGGTGACCGAGAGGCCGACGGGGGAGAGGCAGAGCTCACCGATGGTCTGGATCATGTAGATCGAGACGAGCCACATCGGGGAGACCAGGGTGCCGTCGCCCGCCATGTTCATCGGGACGATGAAGACGAAGAAGGACGCGCCGACAAGGACCAGACCCATCGCGAACTTCACGATGGTGTTCGGCTCCTGGTTCTTACGGGCCAGCCACAGCCACAGCCAGGCGAAGACCGGGGCCAGCGCCATGACGAAGAGCGGGTTGAGGGACTGGTACCAGGTGGCGGAGAAGCCGAGGCCGAACACCGTGTCCGCGGTCTTGCCGTCCGCGAAGAGGGACAGGGTCGAGCCACCCTGGTCGTAGATCATCCAGAAGATCGCGGCGGCCACGAAGAACCAGATGTAGCCGTTCATCTTCGACCGCTCGGACGTGTCGAGGTCCGGGTCGCGCCTGATGCGGGTCAGGACGGCGATCGGAATGAGCAGACCGGCGAGGGTGAGCGGGACCAGGGCCCAGTTCAGCGTGTACAGACCGAGGGCGACGACGATGCCGTAGAAGACGGCCACGGAGGCGACGACGAGAGCGACCTTGGTGATGATCGCCTTGCGCTCGTCGGCGGAGAGCGGGTTGGGGACCTCGCTGCTCTTCGGGTTGAGGCTCTTGGCGAAACCGAGGAAGACGGCGAGACCGAGGCCCATACCCACAGCGGCGAGTGCGAAGCCGAGGTGCCAGTTGACTTCCTTGCCGATCGTGCCGATCAGCAGCGGCGCGACGAAGGCGCCCAGGTTGATGCCGATGTAGAAGAGCGTGAAGCCACCGTCACGACGCGGGTCCTCGGGACCGTCGTAGAGGTGACCCACCATCGTCGAGATGTTGGCCTTCAGCAGACCCGATCCGACGGCCACCAGCGCGAGGCCGACGAAGAACATCGCCGAGCCGGGCAGCGCCAGCGATACGTGGCCCGCCATGATCACGAAACCGGCGATGGTGACGGTCTTGCGGGCGCCCCAGACCCGGTCACCGAACCAGCCGCCGGGCATGGCCATCAGATAGACCATCGAGACGTACACCGAGTAGATGGCCGTCGCGGTGGCAGCCTTCATGGCCAGACCGCCGCCCTGGCTGCCCACGGCGGCGTCGGCGCCGCCGGAGACCAGGTAGTACACCAACAGGGCCCTCATGCCGTAGTAGGAGAAGCGCTCCCACATTTCGGTGAAGAAGAGGGTGGTAAGGCCGCGGGGGTGGCCGAGGAACGTCTTCTGGTACGCCGCGGTACCGCTCGAAGCCGTCGTCAGGCTGGACGCCATGTCGATCCTTGCTCTGTCGGGACGCGCGCCTTGTGAGCGTGGTGCGCCCGGTGGGGGAGGCCGGCACCGGCGGGGAATGGTCGCTCCCCACCGGGATCCACGCCCCGTGACGCCGTAGAGCGTCTCGGGACCCGGCCCACAGGTCGTTCACTGTCGTCGAGGTCGGCGGAGCCGACCTCACGCAGAAAGAGGACCCCTGTCGCACGAAGCGAGCCAAAGGTCCCCGATTACCGCAACTGATGCCTCGCCACCATACGGCACGACAGTGGCGGATATGGAAGGACTTGAGAGATGGATCACAGGTGAAGGAGGAACCAGAGGGCGTCATTCGAAGGTCATGTGCAGATTACCCACCGTGATCCGCAGGTTGCCCCGTCACCCTGTGGATCACGCCCCGGCGTGTCACCGTGCGGACTACCATCACCCCATGACCCGTGTACTGCTCGCCGAGGACGACGCATCCATCTCGGAGCCGCTGGCTCGCGCCCTGCGCAGAGAGGGATACGAGGTCGAGGTGCGGGAGGACGGACCGGGCGCGCTCGATGCCGGGCTCCAGGGCGGAGTCGACCTCGTGGTGCTCGATCTCGGGCTGCCCGGCATGGACGGCCTGGAGGTCGCCCGGCGGCTGCGCTCCGAGGGGCACACGATTCCGATCCTGGTCCTGACGGCCCGCGCGGACGAGGTCGACACGGTGGTCGGGCTCGACGCGGGCGCCGACGACTACGTGACGAAGCCGTTCCGCCTCGCCGAACTCCTCGCCCGCGTCCGGGCCCTGCTTCGGCGCGGCGCCACCGAGCCGGCGGTCGCCCCGGCGACGCACGGCGTCCGGATCGACGTCGAGTCGCATCGCGCCTGGATGGGCGACGAGGAGCTCCAGCTCACGGCGAAGGAGTTCGACCTCCTGCGGGTCCTCGTCCGCGACGCGGGCCGGGTGGTCACCCGCGACCAGCTGATGCGGGAGGTCTGGGACACCACGTGGTGGTCCTCGACGAAGACCCTGGACATGCACATCTCCTGGCTTCGCAAGAAGCTCGGCGACGACGCGGCGAACCCCCGCTACATCGCGACCGTCCGCGGCGTCGGCTTCCGCTTCGAGAAGAGCTAGCGCACCCCGCCCACGACCTGGCCCGAGGGGGCCCTGACGGGCCCGCGCGGGGAGCCACGCCCACGACCTGGCCCGAGTGGGGAGCCACGCCCACGACCCGGCCCGAGTGGGGAGCCACGCCCACGACCCGGCCCGAGTGGGGAGGCGCGCCCCCGTACGCTCGGGGAAGCCCCTCGTGCCCCGCCCCGCCCCCGGAGGGCCCCGTGCGTCGTCGTCTGATCAACTCCACCCTCGCCGTCGTCCTCGTCGTCATCGGCGTCTTCGGGGTCTCCCTCGTCATCGTCGAGACGCGCACGATCTCCTCCAGCGCCCAGGAGAGCGTGGACTCCGAGGCCCTCCGGCTCGTCTCCATCGTCGACAGCAGGCTCTTCGGCGGGGAGCCCGTCAACCCCGACATCCTCGCCGAGCAGAGCGGCGCCAAGCGGTACGCCCTGATCGAGATCCCCGGCCGCGCCCCCATCGAGATCGGCAGCCGCCCCGAGGGCAGCGTCATCCGGGGCACCGCCGAGGGCGAGCGCGGCGAGACCGTGACCGTCGAGGAGTCCCGCTCCACGATCACCAGCGAGGTCGCCCGCACCCTGCTGATCATCGGAGCCGTGGCCCTGCTCGCCGTCGTGGCCGCCGTCCTCCTCGCCGTACGGCAGGCGAACAAGCTCACGTCCCCGCTCACGGACCTCGCCGAGACCGCCGAGCGCCTCGGGTCCGGCGATCCGCGCCCGCGTCACAAGCGGTACGGGGTCCCGGAGCTGGACCGCGTCGCCGACGTCCTGGACGCGTCCGCGGAGCGCATCGCCCGGATGCTCACCGCCGAGCGCCGGCTCGCCGCCGACGCCTCGCACCAGCTCCGTACGCCCCTGACGGCGCTCTCGATGCGCCTTGAGGAGGTCGCCGTCGCCGACGACCTCCCCACGGTCAAGGAGGAGGCGACGATCGCGCTCACGCAGGTCGAGCGGCTCACCGACGTCGTCGAGCGGCTGCTGACGAACTCCCGCGACCCGCGCACCGGCTCCGCCCTCGCCTTCGACCTCGACGAGGTCATCAAGCAGCAGATCGAGGAGTGGCGTCCCGCCTACCGCAGCGCGGGCCGCGCCATCGTCCACTCCGGCAAGCAGGGCATGCGCGCGGTCGGCACCCCGGGGGCCGTGGCCCAGGTCCTCGCCGCGCTGATCGAGAACTCGCTCATGCACGGCGGCGGCACCGTCGCCCTGCGGACCCGCGCCACCGGCAACCAGTCCGTGATCGAGGTCACCGACGAGGGCCCCGGCGTCCCCGCCGACCTCGGCGCGCGGATCTTCGAGCGGGCGGTCAGCGGCCGCAGCTCCACCGGCATCGGTCTCGCCGTCGCCCGGGACCTCGCGGAGGCGGACGGCGGGCGGCTCGAACTCCTCCAGCAGCATCCGCCGGTCTTCGCGCTCTTCCTGAGCCGCGAGGTCAGGAGCCGCGGGGACGAGACGCGGGCACGCCCCGTCCGCTAGCGCCCGCCGTCGCGCCCTCGTCAGCACCAGCCGTCAGAGCCCGCGGTCAGAGCCCGCGGTCAGAGCCCGCGGTCAGAGCACCCGGTCGGGCTGCTTCCTCGTGGACTGCCTCGGCGGCTGCTCCAGGAACGATTCGGCGGTCTGCACGGCCTCCCGGGCCGGCAGCGTCCGGAAGACCCATGTGCGGTACGACCAGAAGCGGAACAGCGTCGCGACGCCGATGCCGAAGAACTTGAAGAAGTTGCTCTGCAGCGGGGTGTCCCAGCCGAAGCCGTACGTCGCCGCGTAGAGGATGCCGTTCTGGATCACCAGACCCGCGACGCTGAAGAGCAGGAAGAGCGTCAGCTCCTTCGTGCGGCTGCTCTTGTCGCGGTCCCGGTAGGTGAAGTACCGGAAGCCCAGATAGTTGAAGCCGATCGCCACGACCGTGGCGATGACACTCGCCCGGACGACGGGAAGCTCCGTCACCTGGCGGACGAGGTTGAAGACCCCGAGGTCCACCAGAAGGCCGACACCACCGACCGCGCCGAACTTGGCGAACTCACGCGTGAGCCGGTCAAGCCGCACACGCAGTGCGCTTCGTTCACTCATGGTGATTGCTCAGCCCCGTCCGATCGGTTTCGTCAACCAAGCCATGCTAACCAGCCCACCTGTGACCCGCCCGAGGACGTTGCAAACCTCGGAAAATCCCGTTGCGCTGTCGTAAACCACAGGCGGGGCGGGCTCCGCGCATCGTGCGGATACCCTAAGAGGGTGACGTTCCCGGTAGTCGGCATGGTCGGTGGCGGTCAGCTCGCCCGTATGACCCACGAGGCGGGCATCCCCCTCGGCATCAAGTTCAAGCTGCTCAGTGACACCCCGCAGGATTCGGCGGCCCAGGTGGTGAGCGAGGTCGTCCTCGGCGACTATCGCGACCTGGCTACGCTGCGTGACTTCGCGCGCGGATGTGACGTGATCACGTTCGATCACGAACACGTCCCCGCCGAACACCTGCGAGCCCTGGAGGACGACGGCATCGTCATCCGCCCCGGGCTCGCCGCGCTGGTGCACGCCCAGGACAAGGGGGTGATGCGCGCGAAGCTCGACGAGATCGGCGCACCGAGCCCCCGCCACCGGATCGTCGCCGATCCGGTGGACGCGGCCGCCTTCGCGGCCGAGGTGGGCGGGTTCCCGATCATCCTCAAGACGGTCAGCGGAGGCTACGACGGCAAGGGCGTCTGGTTCGTCCGTACGGAAGAGGACGCCCGCGATCCGTTCCGTGCGGGTGTCCGGGTCCTCGCCGAGGAGAAGGTCGACTTCACGCGCGAGCTCGCCGCGAACATCGTCCGCTCCCCGCACGGCCAGGCCGTCGCCTACCCCGTCGTCGAGTCGCGGCAGGTCGACGGCGTCTGCGACACCGTGATCGCGCCCGCGCCGGACCTGTCGGACGAGCTGGCCGGCCAGGCCCAGGAACTCGCGCTGCGGATCGCCAAGGAGCTCGACGTCGTCGGGCACCTCGCCGTGGAGCTGTTCGAGACGCGCGACGGCCGGATCCTCGTCAACGAGCTCGCCATGCGTCCGCACAACTCCGGTCACTGGACCCAGGACGGTGCGATCACCTCGCAGTTCGCCAACCACGTCCGCGCCGTCCTCGACCTCCCGCTGGGCGATCCGCGCCCGCGCGCCACGTGGACGGTCATGTGCAACGTCCTGGGCGGGGACTACCCGGACATGTACTACGCCTATCTGCACTGCATGGCCCGGGACCCCCAGCTCAAGATCCACATGTATGGCAAGGACGTGAAGCCCGGCCGCAAGGTGGGGCACGTCAACACCTACGGCGACGACCTGGACGACGTGCTGGAGCGCGCCCGTCACGCCGCCGGCTACCTGCGAGGAACGATCACCGAATGAGCCCTGTGAGCCCTGTCGTAGGCATCGTCATGGGATCCGACTCCGACTGGACCGTCATGGAGGCCGCGGCCCAGGCCCTGGACGAGTTCGAGATCGCGTACGAGGTCGACGTCGTCTCCGCCCACCGGATGCCGCACGAGATGATCGCGTACGGCGAGCAGGCCGCCGACCGCGGGCTGAAGGCGATCATCGCGGGCGCGGGCGGCGCCGCCCACCTGCCGGGCATGCTCGCCTCCGTGACGCCCCTCCCGGTCATCGGCGTGCCGGTCCCGCTGAAGTACCTCGACGGCATGGACTCGCTCCTGTCGATCGTGCAGATGCCGGCCGGCGTGCCCGTGGCCACCGTCTCCGTCGGCGGGGCCCGCAACGCCGGTCTCCTCGCCGCCCGGATGCTCGCCGTGCACGACTCCGAACTGCTCGGCCGGATGCGGGAGTTCCAGCAGGAGCTGAAGGACCAGGCGACCGAGAAGGGCAAGCGGCTGCGGGCCAAGGTCGAGGGCTCGGAGTCGTTCGGCTTCGCCAAGTGAGCGCCCCGGCGAGCGCGGCCGACCGGCTGGCGGAGGCCCTGGAGCTGCTGGCCTCCGCACCCGTCGTCGACGGTCACAACGACCTCCCCTGGGCGCTGCGCAAGCACGTCGGCTACGACCTGGACCGGCTCGACATCGCGGCCGACCAGACCGGCGCGCTCCACACCGACCTGGCCCGGCTGCGCGCCGGCGGCGTCGGCGCGCAGTTCTGGTCGGTGTACGTCTCCACCGAGCTGACCGGGGACGACGCGGTCAGCGCCACCCTGGAGCAGATCGACGTCGTCGACCAGCTCCTGGAGCGGTACGCGGGCGAGCTGGCCCCCGCCCTGACCGCGGACGACATGGAGGCGGCGCGCAAGCAGGGCCGTATCGCCTCCCTCAAGGGCGCCGAGGGCGGCCACTCCATCAACGACTCCCTCGCCACCCTGCGCGCGCTGCACACCCTGGGCGTGCGCTACATGACCCTCACCCACAACGACAACACGGCGTGGGCGGACTCGGCGACCGACGAGCCGGGCGTCGGCGGACTCTCGCCCTTCGGCCACGAGGTCGTCCGGGAGATGAACCGCACCGGCGTGCTCGTCGACCTCTCGCACGTCGCCGCGACGACGATGCGGGACGCGCTGGACACCTCCGCCGCGCCGGTGATCTTCTCGCACTCCTCGTCGCTCGCGATCTGCGACCACCCGCGGAACATCCCGGACGACGTCCTGGAGCGGCTGCCGGGGAACGGCGGGGTCGCGATGGCCACGTTCGTACCGAAGTTCATCCTGCCCGCCGCCGTCGAGTGGACGGCCCGCGCGGACGACAACCTGCGGGCGCACGGCTTCCACCACCTCGACACCACCGCCGAGGCGATGAAGCTCCACCGCGCCTTCGAGGCCGAGCACCCGCGCCCGATCGCCACGGCGGCGACGGTGGCGGACCACCTCGACCACATGCGCGAGGTCGCCGGCATCGACCACATCGGCATCGGCGGCGACTACGACGGTACGGCGTTCACCCCGGCCGGCCTCGACGACGTCGCGGGCTACCCGAACCTGATCGCCGAACTCCTCCACCGCGGCTGGTCCCACGCGGACCTCGCGAAGCTGACGTGGTCCAACGCGGTCCGCGCCCTGCGCGACGCCGAGGCGGTCTCGCGCGACCTGCGCACCCGCCGCGGTCCGTCGAACGCGACGATCGACTCCCTGGACTCGCCCGGGAAATGACGGGACGCCAGTCCCGCCAGGCTCATGGCGCCCGCTTCCGGTTCACGTCCCCGTCGGACCGGGAGCGGTCCACGTCCCCGTCGGACCGGGAGTGGTCCACGTCCCCGTCGGACCGGGAGCGGTTCACGTCCCCGTCGGACCGGGAGCGGTCCACGTCCCCGTCGATCCGGAAGCGGTCACTGCCCGCTCGCCCGGGGACGCGGACCCCGTTCCCCCGAACGGCCTACTCCACCGCCCGTCACGAGGGGCTTCGTGCCACGGTGGGCGGTACTGCCTCGTTCAGTTCGGAGTTGTCACGCCATGGCAGATCTGGAAGATCATCAACCCTTCACCGTCGAGCACACCGGCGCCGCGTCCGGTGACGTCGACGCCCCCGAACAACATCCGCCCCTCGACGAGTTGACCCGCGCGCAGGCGCTGCTCGCCGCACAGCCCGTCGTCGAAGGGCACACGACCCCACCCCGGGTCTTCGATCCGGAGGACCTCGCGCCGGTGCGGGCGGCGGAGGCCGGGGTGCAGCTCTGGTCCCTCCGGGCCCACCCGTCGCCCGGACACCACCCCTCATCGAGCGCTGACGCGCCTACCCCCCGTCCCGACGAGGGCGTCGTCGGGACGCTGCGCCGCATCGACCGCATCCGTGCGCTCGTCGCCGCCTACCCCGAGGAGTTGCGCCTCGCACAGAGCACCGCCGAGATGGCCCACGCCGTCAACTGCGGCCGGGTCGCCGCACTCCTGGGGCCGGTGAGCTGGTCGGCCCTGGCCGGCTCGATCGCCGCCGTGCGGGCGTACCACGCGCTCGGGGTACGGGCCGTCAACCTCACCCGGTTCGACGGCTTCGCCCGCGACGCCGTACGCGAGATGAACCGCCTGGGGCTCGTCGTGGACCTCTCCGGGGCCGACCCGGAGACGGTCCGCCGGACCCTCGCGGTCGCCAGGGCCCCGGTCCTGTCGACGCGCGCGGACCCGGAGGAGCTGACGGACGACGTCCTCGGCCTGTTCGGCGAGAACGGCGGCGTCTGCATGCTCCCGGTGACCGAGGACCTGCCGGCGACCGCCGACGCCCTCGACCGCGTCCGCGCCCTGGCGGGCCCGCACTGTGTGGGCCTGTCGCACACCACGGACCCGGCGGCCGGCTACGCCCCGCTCTTCGCCGAACTGCTCCGCCGCGACTGGACCGCCCCGGACCTCGTCGCCCTCGCCCACGACAACGCCACCCGGACCCTGCGGGAGGCGGAGTTCCTCGCCCGCACCTCCCGCCCCCGCCGCGCGGCCTGAGTACGGACCGGCAGGTCCGGATACGGGAAGGGTCCCGCCCCCCCCCATGAGGGAGGCGGGACCCTTCCCGGCCCGTTCGCTACGCCCGCGGACGTCCCATCGCGCGGTACGTCCAGCCCGCCTCGCGCCACCGGGTGGCGTCCAGCGCGTTGCGGCCGTCGAGGATCACCCGCGAGCCGACCGCCGCGGCCAGCGCCGCCGGGTCCAGGTCGTCGCGGAACTCGCGCCACTCCGTCAGGTGGAGCACGACGTCCGCCCCGCGCACCGCCTCCAGGGCCGACTGCGCGTACCCCAGCGTCGGGAAGAGCCGGCGGGCGTTCTCCATGCCCTTCGGGTCGTAGACCGTTACCTGTCCGCCCTGGAGGTGGATCTGTCCGGCCACGTTCAGCGCCGGCGAGTCCCGTACGTCGTCCGAGTCCGGCTTGAACGTGGCGCCGAGCACCGCGACCCGCTTGCCGAGGAACGACCCGCCACCGACGGCGTCCCGCGCCATCTCGACCATCTGGCCGCGCCGCCGCATGTTGATGGAGTCGATCTCGCGCAGGAAGGTCAGCGCCTGGTCCGCTCCCAGCTCGCCCGCCCGCGCCATGAACGCGCGGATGTCCTTCGGCAGACAGCCGCCGCCGAAGCCGATCCCGGCGCGCAGGAACTTGGAGCCGATCCGCTCGTCGTAGCCGATCGCCTCCGCCAGCTTCGCGACGTCGCCGCCCGCGGCCTCGCAGACCTCGGCCATCGCGTTGATGAAGGAGATCTTGGTCGCGAGGAAGGAGTTCGCGGCGGTCTTCACCAGCTCGGCCGTCGGGAAGTCGGTCACGACGAAGGGCGTGCCCTCGGCGATCGGCGTGGCGTACACCTCACGCAGCAGCTTCTCGGCCCGCTCGCTCCGCACCCCGGTGACCACGCGGTCCGGGTGGAGCGTGTCCTTCACCGCGAAGCCCTCGCGCAGGAACTCCGGGTTCCAGGCCAGCTCCACGCCCTCCGGCAGCAGCTCCGCGAGCCGCTCGGCGGAGCCGACCGGCACGGTCGACTTGCCGACGACGAGCGACCCTTCGCGCGCCACGCCCGCCAGCGAGGCGAACGCCGCGTCGACGTAGCTCATGTCACACGCGTACTCGCCGTGCTTCTGCGGGGTGTTCACACAGACGAAGTGCACGTCGCCGAAGGCGCCCACCTCGTCCCAGGAGGTGGTGAAGCGCAGCCGGCCCGTCGATCCCTCGATCCCGGCGACGTGCCGGGAGAGCAGCTCCTCCAGGCCGGGCTCGTACATCGGTACGCGACCGGTGGCCAGCAACTCGATCTTCTCGGGCACGACATCGAGGCCGAGCACCTCGAAACCGAGCTCCGCCATGGCCGCTGCGTGCGTGGCGCCGAGGTAGCCGGTGCCGATCACGGTGATCTTGAGGGCCATACGGGACTCCAGTGAGGTCGGGCGGAATGCCTGCCCGAGCATAGTCGGGCCCTGGCCGGGGGCCCGGACACGCCCTACCCTTTGGATTACTTAACGGTAGTTAACCAACGTGGGAGTGAGTGAGCAGTGGCGGCGGAGAAGAACGACTTCGACCTGTATCGCCTGTCCGAGGAGCACGACATGCTCCGGGAGACGGTCCGTGCGCTGGCGGAGGCGAAGATCACGCCGTTCGCGGCCGC
>NZ_JBHUYJ010000094.1:0-31666 GCF_042668715.1 Streptomyces sp. NPDC057271 | reverse complement strand
TCGCCGTCCTGGAGCAGGTCCTCGGCGACGCCAGCGGCCGGATCGCGGCCGCCCTGGGCGCGGCGATCATCTTCGCGACCCTGATGGGCGGCACCTGGGCGACCTCCCGGATCGTGTTCGCCACCGCACGGGACGGCCTCCTGCCGGCCACGCTGGCCCGGGTCGACGCCCGCTCCGGCGCACCCCGGCCCGCCGTGCTGCTGTCCGTACTGATGTTCGGCGGGGTGGTGGTCGTCGAGGCGTTCGACCTGATCAGCCTGACGATGGTCTTCCAGCTCTCCACGGTGAACTTCGTCATCGGGTACGCGATCGCCGTGCTCAGCTACGCCAAGCTGTACACACGCCCGTCGCAGCGGCTCCTCGCGCTGGTGGCCGGAGCCCCGGTCCTGGCGATGCTGGCCGGGTTCGGCTGGGTCCTGCTGTACCCGGCGGCCCTGCTGACCTTCGCGGTCCTGGTCCACAGGACCCGACAGCGCAGGGACCGGGTCGAGGCGAACGTCTGACGACGCGGCAGTACGCGGAAGGGCCGGGCACCCGCCCGGCCCTTCCGCGTACCACCGGCCCTTCCGGCGGCCACCTTGCCCTTCTGCCTGCCACCGGCCGTTCCGCCTGCCACCGGCCCACTGCTTGCGACCGGCCTTTCCTGCGTGCTATCTCTCGCCCGTCCGCCCCCGGATCCGTACCGGCACACGTGGCGCATGGATTCCCGCACGTCATGTCGTCGTTACCGGCCATTCAGACGCGCTTGCGACGCTCACGCAATGAAGCCCGTCGTGCACGCGACCACCAACGCGCTCCCCAAAGGGAGACTCCCCGCGCCCACGGCCCGCTCCGACGCGCCCGACCACCCCTTCGCGCGGAAGAATGGGGCCATGAGCAAGCAGCCTGCCGAGGTCCCGGTCCAGCCGTCCGCGAAGAACGCCAAGACGTCCCCCAGGACGCCCGCGAAGCCCTCCGCGAAGCCGTCCGCGAAAAGCACCCGGAGCGACGAGCAGACCACGCGGCAGAACGCGCAGCCCACGGTCGGCTCCATAGCCGCGCACCGCCCGCAGACCGTCAACCCGGAGCGGGGCTCCGACCTCGACCCGGACCTGGACGCCGATCTCGACGCCTACGAGGACGACGTCACGGGCGGCGAACTTCCCCAGGGCCGCTTCCTCGACCGGGAGCGCAGCTGGCTCGCGTTCAACGAACGCGTCCTCGAACTGGCCGAGGACCCGAACACCCCCCTCCTCGAACGGGCTAACTTCCTCGCGATCTTCGCGTCGAACCTCGACGAGTTCTTCATGGTGCGCGTGGCCGGCCTCAAGCGCCGTATCGCCACCGGCGTCGCCACCCGCTCCGCCTCCGGTCTGCAGCCCCGCGAGGTCCTGGAGCTGATCTGGACCCGCTCCCGCGAGCTCATGGCCCGGCACGCCGCCTGCTACCAGCAGGACGTCGCCCCGGCCCTCGCCGACGAGGGCATCCACCTGATCCGCTGGCCCGAACTGACCGAGAAGGAGCAGGCTCGCCTCTTCACCCTGTTCCGGCAGCAGATCTTCCCGGTCCTCACCCCCCTGGCCGTGGACCCCGCCCATCCCTTCCCCTACATCTCCGGCCTCTCCCTGAACCTGGCCGTCGTCGTGCGCAACCCGGTCAGCGGCCACCGCCACTTCGCCCGCGTCAAGGTGCCCCCGCTGCTCTCCCGCTTCCTGGAGGCCTCTCCCGAGCGGTACGTCCCGCTCGAGGACGTCATCGCGGCGCACCTGGAAGAGCTCTTCCCCGGCATGGAGGTGCTGGCCCACCACATGTTCCGGGTGACCCGGAACGAGGACCTCGAAGTCGAGGAGGACGACACCGAGAACCTGCTCCAGGCCCTGGAGAAGGAGTTGCTGCGCCGCCGCTTCGGCCCGCCGGTCCGCCTGGAGGTCGAGGAGTCCATCGACCCGTACGTCCTCGACCTGCTCGTCCGCGAGCTGAAGGTCTCCGACGCCGAGGTCTACCCGCTGCCCGGCCCGCTCGACCTCACCGGCCTCTTCGGTATCGCCGGGCTCGACCGGCCCGAGCTGAAGTACCCGAAGTTCGTCGCCGGCACCCACCGGGACCTCGCCGAGGTCGAGTCCGCCTCCGCGCCCGACATCTTCATGGCGCTGCGCGAACGGGACGTGCTCCTGCACCACCCGTACGACTCCTTCTCCACCTCCGTCCAGGCCTTCCTGGAGCAGGCGGCGGCGGACCCGGACGTCCTCGCGATCAAGCAGACGCTGTACCGGACCTCCGGCAAGTCCCCGATCGTCGACGCGCTGATCGACGCCGCCGAGAGCGGCAAGCAGGTCCTCGTCCTCGTCGAGATCAAGGCCCGCTTCGACGAGCAGGCCAACATCAAGTGGGCGCGCAAGCTGGAGGAGGCCGGCTGCCACGTCGTCTACGGCCTCGTCGGCCTGAAGACGCACTGCAAGCTCTCCCTCGTGGTCCGGCAGGAGGGAGACGTCCTGCGCCGGTACTCGCACGTCGGCACCGGCAACTACCACCCCAAGACGGCCCGGCTCTACGAGGACCTCGGCCTGCTCACCGCCGACCCGCAGGTCGGCGCGGACCTCTCCGACCTGTTCAACCGGCTCTCCGGCTACTCCCGCCGGGAGACCTACCGCCGGCTGCTCACGGCCCCGAAGTCCCTGCGGGACGGACTGGTCTCCCGGATCCACCAGGAGATCACCCACCACCGCGCGGGCCGCCCGGCCTACGTCCGGATCAAGGTCAACTCGATGGTCGACGAGGCGATCATCGACGCCTGCTACCGGGCCTCCCAGGCGGGCGTCCCGGTCGACATCTGGGTCCGCGGCATCTGCGCGATCCGCCCGGGCGTCGCCGGCCTCTCAGAGAACATCCGGGTCCGCTCGGTCCTCGGCCGCTTCCTGGAGCACTCCCGGGTCTTCGCCTTCGGCAACGGCGGCGAGCCCGAGGTCTGGCTGGGCAGCGCCGACATGATGCACCGGAACCTCGACCGGCGCATCGAGGCACTGGTCCGGGTCTCCGACCCGGCCCACCGGGCGGCCCTGAGCCGGCTCCTGGAGACCGGAATGTCCGACACCACCTCCTCCTGGCACCTCGGCCCGGACGGGAACTGGACGCGGCACGCGACCGACGCCGACGGCCAGCCCCTGCGGCACGTGCAGGAGATGCTCATCGACGCGCGGAGGCGCCGGCGTGCACAACCCTGACCACCTTTCCGCCACCGCGGGCGTCACGGCGGGAGAGGTCCTCTCCCCCTACCTCCAGGCGCGGGCCGGAGACTTCCTGCGCGCCCTGCGCCTGCACACGGAGAGCGGCGCGGACACCGCCGGCGCGGAGGAGGCCGCCCGGTCCCTGCGCGCCGCCGCCCGCCGCATCGGCGGAACGCTGCACACCTTCCGCCCGCTCCTCGACGCCGCCTGGGCCGACCAGCTCCGCACGGAGCTGGCCTGGCTGTCCGGAACGCTCGCCCTGGAGCACGCCTGCACCGCCCGGCTCATCCGGCTGGTGGACGCGCTGTCCCGCCTGTCGAACGGGGGCCACGGCTCGGGCGGGCCGGGCCCCGGGGGACCCGTGCCCGCCGCGCGCGGCGCCGAGAGCGCCGGTCTGACGGTCGGCGCCGCCCGGGCCGGCGCCCTGCTGGAACGCCAGCTCACCCTGGCCCGGACGCGCGCCCACTCGGCCGCCCTCCAGGCGCTGGGCTCCTCCCGCTTCCACGCGGTCGCGGACGCCGTCGCGCTCCTGGCCTCCGAGGTTCCGCTCGGGCCCGCGGGGGCGGCCCAGGCGATCGAGGTCCTCGACGCCCCGGCCGCGGTCGTCGAGCGCCGCCTCATGGACGCGGTCTCCGTCCTGCCGCTGGCCCGCGCGGCCCACCCGTACAACGCGGACGCCCTCGGTCTCGCGGCGGGTGAGGCCCAGGACGCGCCCTGGCACCAGACCCGGCTGCTGCTGCGGCTGCACCGGTACGCCTGCGAGGTGCTGCACGGCCACACCGCCCCCGGCCCGGTCCTCGACGAGGCCGGCCGGGCGCTGAACCGCCACCGCGACGCCTCCGAGGCGGCCGCCGCCGCCGCGGCCGCGGCCCGCACGCCCCGTATCGCCCCCGCCACCGCGTACGCGCTGGGCGTCCTCCACGCGGACCAGCGCCACGAGGTGGAAGCCTCCCGCTTCGCCTTCCAACGCGCCTGGCAGCACGCCACGGCAGGCGTGTCATGACCTCACCGGCCCCGATCCTCGCAGCGGGGTGCGTGTTGTGGCGGCACGTACCGTCCGGGGGCGGCACGGAGATCGCCGTGATCTTCCGGCCGAAGTGGGGCGACTGGTCTCACCCGAAGGGGAAGCTGAAGCACGGGGAGGACTCACGGGCCGGTGCCGTACGAGAAGTGCTGGAGGAGACCGGTATGACGTGCGAGCTGGGCGTCGAGCTGGCCAGCGTTCGATACCGGGTGCAAGGCCGCCCCAAGGTGGTCCGCTACTGGGCGGCGGAGGCCACCGGCGGCTGGTTCGAACCGAACCGGGAGGTCACTCGGCTGCTCTGGCTCTCGCCGACGGCCGCGCGGGCGCGCTTGACGCAGACCAGGGACAAGGAACTGGTCGACGCCTTCCTCACGGCGCGGGACGGCGGGTAGGCGCCATCCGACGGGTCGGAACCTCCTGAGAACGGTCTCCTACAAGGCCGCCCTTCGTCGCGGTGACAGGAGCATCGACCAGCGTGCCCGACGGCGGAACTCAAGCGGGGCCCCTCCTCCAGGGGCCACCCGGCCGCCCGCCCGGGGGCCGCGCACCGCGCCTTCCGGCACGGTTCACTTTCCGTTCACTCTCCCCCGTCGGCGGCTTCACCTGTTCTGCCTAATTTCGGTCGTGCTGGTGCAGGGTCACAGCGCTGCATCCACCACCCCGACACACACCGCCGTACAACGTTCAGGACACCCGGTCCGCGGCTGGCGGTTTCTGGAAGGAACACCCGAAAGTGAAGCTTTCGCGCATGAACGGGCTTCGCGCCTCCGCGATCGGTGCCCTCGTCGTCTCCGGCGCCCTCGTGCTGTCGGCGTGTGGCTCGGACAACAACAGCGGTACCCCGGCGAACGGCGACAAGACCTCGGCCGCCGCGTCGAACATCAAGTGCGACGGTGCCAAGGGCCAGCTCCTCGCCGCGGGCTCGTCCGCGCAGAAGAACGCCATGGACCTCTGGGTCAAGAACTTCCAGGCCGCCTGCTCCGGCGTCGAGGTCAACTACCAGTCCATCGGCTCCGGCGGCGGTATCACCAAGTTCAACCAGGGCCAGGTCGCCTTCGCGGGCTCCGACTCCGCCCTGAAGGACGAAGAGGTCGCCGAGTCGGCGAAGATCTGCAAGACCGGCAAGGGCATCAACCTGCCGATGGTCGGCGGCCCCGTCGCCATCGGCTACAAGCTGGACGGCGTGGACAACCTGGTCCTGGACGCCTCCACCATCGCCAAGATCTTCGACTCGAAGATCACCAAGTGGAACGACCCGGCGATCGCCAAGCTGAACCCGGGCGTCAAGCTGCCGGACACCAACATCCAGGCGTTCCACCGCTCCGACGAGTCGGGCACCACCCAGAACCTGGGCAAGTACCTCTCCACCGCCGCCCCGGCCGACTGGAAGCACGACCCGAAGACGAAGTCGTGGCCCGCCCCGGGTGGCCAGGCCGCCAACGGCTCCTCCGGTGTCGCCACCGCGGTCAAGGACGCCGAGGGCTCCATCGGCTACTTCGAGCTCTCCTACGCGACCGCCAACAAGATCCCCACGGTGAGCATCAACACCGGTGCCTCCGCCCCGGTCGCGGCCACCACGGAGAACGCCTCCAAGGCCATCGCCGCCGCCAAGGTCAAGGGCACCGGCAATGACATGGCCCTCTCCCTCGACTACGCCACCAAGGCCGAGGGCGCCTACCCGATCGTCCTCGTGACGTACGAGATCGCCTGCGACAAGGGCAACAAGGCGGAGACCCTGCCGACCCTGAAGGCGTTCCTCAACTACGCCGTCAGCGAGGAGGGCCAGAAGGTCCTCTCCGACGCCGGTTACGCCCCGCTCCCGGCCGACATCGCGACCAAGGTCCGCGAGATCGTCCCGACCCTGTCCTGATCCCCGGCCGGGCCCGGTCCGTCGCCCCCGCGTGACGGACCGGCCCCGGCATCCGGTGCACCGCCGCCAGGAGCCGTACGCAGTACGGCTCCGCAGACCGGAGAGACCGATGGTTACGACAACCACGCCACCCATACGAAACAGCCGACGCGCGAAGAGCGCGTCCCGCCCGGGCGACCGGGTCTTCCTCGGACTGTCCCGGGGATCCGGCATCACCCTGCTGGTGATCATGGCCGCCATCGCCGGCTTCCTCACCTACCGCACAGTCCTCGCGGTCTCCAAGGACTCCACGAACTTCTTCACCACCTTCGAGTGGAACCCCGCGGGCGACCCGCCGGTCTTCGGCATCGCGGTCCTCGCCTTCGGCACGATCGTCTCGTCGATCATCGCCATGGCCATCGCCGTGCCGGTCGCGATCGGCATCGCGCTGTTCATCTCGCACTACGCCCCGCGCAGGCTGGCCAAGCCGCTCGCGTACGTGGTCGACCTGCTCGCCGCCGTGCCCAGCATCATCTACGGCCTCTGGGGCGCGATCTTCCTGGTCCCGTACCTGGCCGGCCTGAACCTCTGGCTCGACCAGTACCTGGGCTGGACGTACATCTTCGACAAGTCCAGCGACGGCGTCGCCCGCTCCCTCTTCACCGTGGGCATCCTGCTGGCGATCATGATCCTCCCGATCATCACCAACGTGACCCGCGAGGTCTTCCTCCAGGTCCCGAAGATGCACGAAGAGGCCGCCCTCGCCCTCGGTGCCACGCGCTGGGAGGTCATCCGGATGTCGGTCCTCCCCTTCGGGCGTTCGGGCATCATCTCCGCCTCGATGCTCGGCCTCGGCCGCGCGCTGGGCGAGACGATGGCCGTGGCCGTCGTGCTCTCCCCCAGCTTCCTCATCTCGGGCCACCTGCTCGACCCGGGCGGCGGCACCTTCGCCCAGAACATCGCCGCGAAGTTCAACGAGGCCAACGAGTTCGGCCGTGACGCGCTGATCGCCTCCGGCCTCGTCCTCTTCGTCATCACCCTGCTGGTCAACGGCGCGGCCCGGTGGATCATCGCCCGCCGCAAGGAGTACTCGGGGGCCAACGCATGAGCCACCACGCCATACAGGACCGCCCGCCCGTGAAGAGCGTCGTCAAGCACGACCCGCTCCAGCACGCCCGGCTCCCCCGCTGGACCCCGCTCGCCACCGCCGTAGGGTCGATCGCCGCCGCTGTCGGCCTCGGTCTCGCGGCCGGCTGGCACAGCCGCATCCAGTGGGGCCTGATCGCCGCACTGTTCTTCGTCCTCGGGACGTACGCGATCACCACCAAGGTCGAGGGCAGCCGCCAGGCCAAGGACCGGGTCGCGACCAGCCTCGTCTGGGTCTGCTTCATCCTGGCCGTCGTCCCGCTGCTCTCCCTCGCCTGGGTCACGATCAGCAAGGGCCTGGAAGTCCTCGACCCGTACTTCCTCACCCACTCGATGAACGGCGTCCTCGACGCCGAGGCGGGCGGCGGTGTCTACCACGCGCTGCTCGGCACGATCGAGCAGGTCCTCATCGCGACCCTGATCGCCGCGCCGATCGGCCTGCTGACCGCGGTCTACCTCGTCGAGTACGGCGGCGGGAAGCTCGCCCAGGCCGTCACCTTCTTCGTCGACGTCATGACGGGCATCCCGTCGATCGTCGCGGGCCTCTTCGTCCTCGCCACCTGGAATCTGATGCTGGGCTTCGGGCCCTCCGGATTCGCCGGCGCGATGGCCCTCGCGATCCTGATGATGCCGGTCGTCGTCCGCTCCACCGAGGAGATGCTCAAGCTCGTCCCGAACGAGCTGCGCGAGGCCTCCCTCGCGCTCGGCATCCCGAAGTGGCGCACGATCCTGAAGGTGGTCCTCCCCACCGCGATCGGCGGCATCACCACGGGCGTCATGCTCGCGGTCGCCCGCATCACCGGTGAGACGGCCCCGATCCTGCTCCTCGTGTTCGGTACGAAGCTGATCAACCCGAACCCCTTCGAAGGCGCCCAGTCCTCGCTGCCGCTCTACGTGTACGAGCAGTACGCGGTCGGCACCGACGCAGCCGTGGCCCGTGCCTGGGCCGCCGCGCTCGTCCTGATCGCCTTCGTCATGATCCTCAACCTGGTGGCCCGCGGCATCGCCCGCTGGAAGGCCCCGAAGACCGGCCGCTGACCGCGGCCACCTCTGGAAGTGAATTGATATGGCCAAGCGAATCGACGTCAGCGGCCTCTCCGCCTACTACGGCGCCCACAAGGCGATCGACGACATCTCCATGACCGTCGAGCCCCGCTCGGTGACGGCCTTCATCGGCCCCTCCGGCTGCGGCAAGTCCACGTTCCTGCGCACCCTGAACCGCATGCACGAGGTCACCCCCGGTGGCCGCGTCGAGGGCAAGGTCCTCCTGGACGACCAGGACCTGTACGGGGCCGGGGTCGACCCGGTCGCCGTGCGCCGTACGGTCGGCATGGTCTTCCAGCGCCCGAACCCCTTCCCCACCATGTCGATCTTCGACAACGTGGCGGCGGGCCTGCGCCTCAACGGCTCGTACAAGAAGTCCCAGCTCAACGACATCGTCGAGCGCTCCCTCAAGGGCGCGAACCTCTGGAACGAGGTCAAGGACCGCCTGAACAAGCCGGGCTCCGGCCTCTCCGGCGGTCAGCAGCAGCGTCTCTGCATCGCCCGCGCCATCGCGGTCGAGCCCGACGTCCTGCTGATGGACGAGCCCTGCTCGGCCCTCGACCCGATCTCGACGCTGGCGATCGAGGACCTGATCGGCGAGCTGAAGGAGCGCTTCACGATCGTCATCGTGACGCACAACATGCAGCAGGCGGCCCGTGTCTCGGACCGTACGGCGTTCTTCAACCTGGCGGCCGTCGGCCAGCCCGGCAAGCTGATCGAGCTGGACGACACCGAGCGGATCTTCTCCAACCCGAGCGTCCAGGCGACCGAGGACTACATCTCCGGCCGCTTCGGATAGCCCACAGACCATGCGGCTCGGCCGCGTGGCGTACTGCGGTGCTGCATGGCGGTGCCACCGCAGACGAAAGGGCCCGGCTCCCCCACAGGGGAGCCGGGCCCGACCCTTTGCCCGGGGGCCCAGGGGACCGGCGCCCCCGGACCCCCGTACCGCCCCTCAGCCGAAGAAGAGCTGCACCACGTAGAAACTGAGCGCCGCCACGATCGCAGCGGCCGGCATGGTGATACCGCATCCCCCGGGGGATAACCCCCGGACCCCCAGCAACACCACTGCCCCTGCCGTACCGCCCCTCAGCCGAAGAAGAGCTGCACCACGTAGAAACTGAGC
The DNA here is from genome assembly GCF_042668715.1 of Streptomyces sp. NPDC057271. NCBI lineage: Bacteria > Bacillati > Actinomycetota > Actinomycetes > Kitasatosporales > Streptomycetaceae > Streptomyces > Streptomyces sp. NPDC057271. Next base: position 22,274 of record NZ_JBHUYJ010000094.1, on the reverse strand, counting down.
GCCGCCACGATCGCAGCGGCCGGCATGGTGATGAACCAGCCGAGGATGATGTTCTTCGCGACACCCCACCGCACCGCGTTCAGCCGCTTCGTCGCGCCCACGCCCATGATCGCGGACGTGATCACATGCGTCGTCGAGATCGGCGCGTGGAACAGGAACGCCGAGCCGAACATGATCGACGCACCCGTCGTCTCCGCCGCGAAACCCTGCGGCGGGTCCAGCTCGATGATCTTCCGGCCGAGCGTCCGCATGATCCGCCAGCCACCCGCGTACGTACCCAGCGAGAGCATCACCGCACACGCGACCTTGACCCACACCGGGATGTCGTCCCCGGACTGCTGCACGTCGGCGATGACCAGGGCCATCACCACGATGCCCATCGTCTTCTGGGCGTCCTGCAGACCGTGACCCAGCGCCATGCCCGCCGCCGACACCGTCTGGGCGATGCGGAAGCCGCGCTTCGTCTTGTGCGGGTTCGTCTTGCGGAAGATCCACATGATCAGGCACATGACCAGGTAACCGACGACCAGACCGACCACCGGCGAGATGAACATCGGGATGACGACCTTGTCGAGCACCCCTCCCCAGATGACCTCCGTACCGCCGGCCAGCGCCGCACCCACCATGCCGCCGAACAGCGCGTGCGAGGAGGAGGACGGCAGACCGAAGTACCAGGTGACCAGGTTCCAGATGATCGCGCCGACGAGCGCGGCGAAGAGGATGCCCATCCCCTTGTCGCCGTGCGGCGTCTCGATCAGACCCTCACTGACGGTCTTGGCGACACCGCTGCCCAGGAACGCGCCGGCGAGGTTCATCACCGCCGCCATCGCGAGGGCCGCCCGGGGGGTCAGCGCCCGCGTCGACACCGAGGTGGCGATGGCGTTCGCCGAGTCGTGGAAACCGTTGGTATACGTGAAACCGAGCGCGACACCGATGGTCACGATCAGCGCGAAGGTGTCCACGAAGCCTCAGGACTCCTTGACCGCGATGGTCTCCACCGTGTTGGCCACGTGCTCGAACGCGTCGGCCGCCTCCTCCAGCACATCCACGATCTGCTTGAGCTTGAGGACCTCGATGGCGTCGTACTTGCCGTTGAACAGGTGGGCGAGAAGCTTGCGGTGGATCTGGTCGGCCTGGTTCTCGAGCCGGTTGATCTCGATCCAGTACTCGGTGAGGTTGTCCATCGTCCGCAGGTGCGGCATCGCCTCGGCGGTCAGCTCCGCCGCGCGGGCCAGCACCTCGATCTGCTGCTCGACACCCTTGGGGAGCTCCTCGATGTTGTAGAGGACGACCAGGTCGACGGCCTCCTCCATGAAGTCCATGATGTCGTCGAGGGAGGACGCGAGGTTGTAGATGTCCTCGCGGTCGAACGGCGTGATGAACGAGGAGTTCAACTGGTGGAAGATGGCGTGCGTCGCATCGTCACCGGCGTGCTCCGCTGCCCGCATCCGCTCCGCGATCTCGGCCCGGGCGGAAGGCTCCGCTCCGAGCAGTTCCATCAGGAGTTTCGAGCCCGTGACGATGTTGTCCGCGGACGCGGCGAACATGTCGTAGAAGCTCGTCTCCCTGGGGGTCAGACGAAATCGCACGTGGGGTCCTCGGGGTGCTGGGTTTCGGTCAGGCTGATGCTAGGCGCATCATCCGGCCACGGCTAACCGGCGTCCCTTCAGTGTCGCCCATCAGGCACAGTGATCTGCACGGGCCCCTGCCCGGATCGGCGGGGATCGGTACCATATACCCACGAGGGGTATACATACCCTTTCTGGACAACGGGAGGACGCGATGACGACCACCGAGGCGGCCGAGGTCACCCCCGGCGTTGCCGCACCCGGCACCGACCACGACCACGGCGTGCACGGCTACCACAAGCAGAAGGACGAGCACCTCAAGCGGCTGCGCCGGATCGAGGGCCAGATCCGCGGTCTGCAGCGGATGGTCGACGAGGACACGTACTGCATCGACATACTCACCCAGGTCTCCGCCTCCACGAAGGCCCTGCAGTCCTTCGCGCTCCAGCTCCTCGAGGAACACCTGCGGCACTGCGTCGCCGACGCCGCGACCAAGGGCGGCGACGAGATCGACGCCAAGGTCGAGGAGGCCACGAAGGCCATCGCGCGGATGATGCGTACCTGAGAAGCCGGGGCCGCCACCAACGGCCCCGGTCGACCAGCCCCGGTCGACCAGCCCCGGCCCCGGTCGACCAGCCCTGGCTGATCGGCCGCGCCCCCGGTCGACCAGCGCCGTTCGATCAGCAACCGCCGGCCCGCTCCGTCGCGACCCTCAGCACCTCGTCGATCCGGTCGGCGCTCAGCCGTTCCCCGTCGGCCGCCGACGCCGCGATGATCAGTTCACCGCAGAGCTCGATCTCGGCGAGGGCGACGCAGTCCTGGTCAGTGGGGACTGTCGCGGTACTGGGCGGAGCCACGCGCATTCACCTCTTCCTGCCGGCGTCGGTCTCCCAGCGTAGGGAGCGCGCCACGCACCGCGCATGACTCGTCCGGACCATTTGGGAATGGCCTGCGGGTGGCTTCCCGCCGCCCCTACACCTTGATCTTTCCGGCGTAGATGTCCTTACGGTGCGGCAGCCGCACGTCGACGGGGGTGCCGAACCCGTACAGCAGGGTCGTCGACGCGACCGCGACCGTACGCCCCTGGTTGGCGAAGGTGAACTGGTGCCGGACCTTGCGCAGCCGGCCTTCCGCGTCCAGATACGCGTCGAAGGGGACGGTGTCCGTGGCGAACCCTTTCGCCGCGGCCGCGAGCGCACCGCGCACCTGCGGAGAGGCGGCCCGGGCCGCCACCGCGATGTCCGCGACGCCGCGGTAGTGGCTGACTTTCGCCCCTGCCAGATCGACCTCGCCGACGTAGGTCACCCGCTGCGCGCCGCGCAGCAGCTCGGCCGCGGCGGCCGGGTCGGTGGCCCCGCCGGTGATGAGGTTGCCGTCGTCGAGGGTGGTGGTGTCGACGCGGACCCACTTGTCGGCCGGGACGCCGGCGCCGCGGTTCTTCATGTAGAGCGCGCCGGGGGCGAGGAGTTCGGTGATGGGCCGGTGCTCACTGGCTCCGGCGGCGTCCTTGGGCAGGACGACCCGGAGGCTGCCGGTGCGGCGGCGGAAGTCGTAACCGCCCTCGCCGCGGATGGTCACCCGCGTCCCGCCGGCCGCCATCTCCATGCTGGTGCTCGCCTTGGAGGTGCCGGCCCGGGTCAGTACGTCGGCCGCGCCCCGCACGGTCCGTGTCGGGTCTCCGCCCGGCTTGGCGTCCTGCGTACCGGAGCATCCGCCCGCCAACAGGGCCGCGGCGACGGCCCACGCCGATCCCCGACGCCCGTACCGCTGCACCACCATCGCCTGCCAACCCCCAACGCCGTACCGCTGCTTGTCCGGGACCCGCCCGATCCGCATAACGACGGCCTGGGCGACCCGTCACGCGCAGTACGGTGGTTCCGTGCACGAGCAGTCCCCGCATCACGCGACCACGACCGAACGAGGCTCCTTCGCGGTCGCCCTCTGCAGCTGCGGCTGGAAGGGCCCGGCGCGAAGGTCCCGGGACAAGGCCCGCACGGACGCGGCGGGGCACACGGCGGACGCGCAGAAGACGGCGTAGGCGGCAGGGGAACGCCGAGGCCGGCCGCCCGACACGTGACCCGCCGGCCGACACTCGGGGGCGGCCGACAACCCGGGGGCGGCCGACACCTGGGGGCGGCCGACACCCGGGGCAGCCGACTTATGGCCCGTCCGACAACCCGGACCGGCCGACAGCCCGGACCGGCCGACAGCCCGGACCGGCCGACGACCAGGGCCGGCCGACGAGCGGGGCGCCCTGAGAGCCGGTACGGCTCACCCCACCCGGGTCGGCCTAGGCGGCGAGATCGTTCTCCCCGGTCCCCTGGCCCAGCCGGGGCTCGGGGATGTCCAGGGTCTCCGGCAGCGAGGACCGCTCGGCGGCGCGCCGGGAGCGGACGAGCCTGGCGCCGTGCTTCGAGCGCGCGATCGCCGAGACCAGCGGGGTCAGCAGGGCGTGGGCGAGAGGCGCGAGCAGCAGCGCCACCGCCGTACCCAGGGCGAAGCCGCCGATGACGTCGGTCGGGTAGTGGACGCCCATGTAGACCCGGCAGAAGCCTTCGGCGAAGGCGAGACCGATGGCGGCGAGGCCGAGCCTGCGGTGGGCGACGAAGAGCGCGACGGCGATGGCCATCGCCAGGGTGGCGTGGTCGGAGACGAACGAGAAGTCGGTCTTGCCGTCGACGAGGACCTCAAGGCCCTGGTGGTCGTTGAACGGCCGGGGGCGTTCGACGAAGCCCCGGATGGGGACGTTGACGAGCACGGCGACGCCGGCGGCCAGCGGGGCCCAGACGAGCGCGGCGAGGGCCGAGACGGAGTCGGTGAGGGTGCCGCGGCGGCGGACGCTCCACCAGCACCAGAGCCCGACGAGGACGAGGGCGAGCATGATCCCGTACTCGCCGACGAAACCCATGACACGGTCGAGCCAGGGCGGGGCGTCCCGCGCCAGCCCGTTGATGTCGTAGAGCAGGCTGACATCGGGGTTCGAACCGTCCGATGCGAGTCCAGCCATCTGCTGCGGCCCCTTGCCTTGTCACGTGAGTCGACCGTGAGCGGTCGGATCAGGGAACGAACCGCCTGAGGCGTGCGTTCCGCTCTTCCTCGACGATCACTCCGACGTTACCGAAGAGTGACGCGTCATCGCTGCTCAGGGCCTGTGCTTAACGGAGAGTTCCGGCCATTGCCGCTGCCCGGCCGACGCGGTGTCAGCTCTGCGGCAGGTGCGTCGGCAGGGCCGCCGCGCCGTCCTTGGTCACCCGGGTCGCACCAAAATAGTCAGGCGTGTCGATCTTGTCGAAACGGATGACGGCGCCGGTTCGCGGCGCGTCGATCATGTAGCCGCCGCCGACGTAGATTCCGACGTGCCTGATGGCGCGTGAGTTCGTCAGGTCGTCGGAGAAGAAGACCAGGTCGCCGGGGAGCAGTTCGTCGCGGGAGGGGTGCGGACCGGCGTTGTACTGGTCGTTGGCGACACGCGGCAGCTCGATCCCGACACTGCGGTACGCGGCCTGGGTCAGCCCGGAGCAGTCGAATCGGCCATTCTGAGCCGCGGTTCCGGTGCCGCCCCAGAGGTAGGGCGTCCCGAGCTTCTGCTGCGCGTAGTAGATCGCGCCGGCGGCCTGCCGTGAGGGCTCGACGCGCCCGACGGGCCGGGCGAAGCTCTTCTCCAGCGACCGGATGATCCGTACGTAGTTCTGCGTCTCGCTGATCCGCGGCACACCGCCGGACTTGATGACCCGGTAGGCGCCCGCGTTGTACGCGGCGAGCATGTTGTTCGTCGCGTCGCCCGGCACGTCCTTCACATAGCCGGCGAGTTCGCAGTCGTAGGAGGCGGCGGAGGGGATCGCGTCCTTGGGATCCCACACGTCCCGGTCGCCGTCCCCGTCCCCGTCGATTCCGTGGCCGGCCCAGGTGCCGGGGATGAACTGGGCGATGCCCATGGCGTTCGCAGGCGAGACGACCCTCGGGTTCCAGCCGCTCTCCTGGTAGAGCTGCGCGGCGAGCAGGGCCGGGTTGATGGCGGGGCAGAGGTTCCCCCACTGCTGGACCAGCCCCTGGTACGCGGCGGGCACAGCGCCCTTGGCCAGCCCCACGGTGCCGTTCCTGGCGTCACCGGCGCCCCCGAAGAGACCGGCGGCGGCGGCGTACGTCCCGACGACGAGCAGCGCGACGAAGCTCAGGCACACGCCGAAGACCCCACCGGCCACCAGCCACGCCTTGCGCGCCCTACGCACCGTCAACCACCCCTGGGGTCTTGGCAGTCCATCGAGCGACAAGTCTAGGTGCGTGAACCGCTCCGGGGGTGGGCAGGCTGTTACCTGTTTCGGACAAAGTCCTGCAACCCCGGCCGGTGGCGCGGGCGTCTCTCGTCCCGTCGAACAGCAGGAACCGGCCACACAGGGGGACGATCATGAGCCATGGCGCGAACCATCTGACACGGGTGACACGGCTGGCGGTCGCCGCCCTGACGGCGACGCTGGCGGCGAGCCTGCTCACCGGCTGCGGCCCGGACGACGGCACCGAGGCGGGCACGCCGGGCGCCTCGGGGACGCCTGGCGCGACACCGACGGAAAGCGCGAGGCCGACGGAAGACGCGTCACCGACGGCGGACGCCTCACCGACCCGAACCACGCCTCCCGCCCGCACCACAACCCCGCCCCCGTCACCATCTTCGGGGCCCGCACGCGCCCTGACGTGCGATCAACTCCGCAACGCGCAGGTACAGACCGCCCTCGTGAAGCTGCCCGACCACCCGCGCCCGGGGATGCGGCTCACCGACGGCCACTGGGAGGGCGAGGACGGCGTCCAGGTCGACCTACAGCCCCAGTGCGCGATCGGCCGGCTCGTCGGGGACGGCGCGGCCGACGCCGTGGGCGTCGTGAAGATCACCACGCCGGGCACGGGCCGCTACTACACGCTCGTCGTCTGGCGGAACGACCACGGAACCCCGGTCCCCTTCGCCACCGAGTCGCTCGGCGACCGCACTCCCGTGGTCTCCCTCGCGGTGACCTCTCCGGCCGTGACCGTCGTCTACCGCACGCGCCGCGACGGCGAGCCCCTGGCGGTCACCACGCTGACCCGTACGGCCCTCTACCGCGTGGCGGGGGCAGGCCTCTACGAAGTCAGCCACGTCGACACCCCGCACGCGGGCGGCTGACGGCGACACCTCGGGCCGTGTACGCGGCCTGAGGTGTAACAACGACAGTCATTGCCCGGAGTCACCCTCCGTGATACACAGAGTGACCATACGCTTCTTCGCATAGAAACCGGCCATCCCGTCGCAGGTCAAGACGGCCGGATCGGTCACGTGTGCGGGGATCGGGTAAAGAGAGCCGTCAAGCCGTCACACGCGGGCGGTTTCATCAGCGAAGATAGGGCGATGACCCATGCCATCGGGCAGGGGCGACGAACTACCCAACAGGGGCGGTGAGTTACATGTACCTGGCGGCCGAAGAAGGCGACATCACCACCATCATCGGTGGAATCGCCCCGAACTGGGGGCCTTTCGGGAGCCTGGGCAACGAGGCCAAGGTGATGATCGAGGTCGTGATGGCCGTGGCCATCCTGCTCTGTCTCGGCATCGCCATCTGGGGAGCGGCCAAGCAGCGCATCGGCGCGACCGCACTCCGGGACACGTTCAGCGCCGAGCAGGGCAAGGGCCTGATCGTGGCCGGTCTCACCGGCGTCTTCATCATCGGGTCGCTGGGAACACTGTTCACGATCGTGTACGGGATGGCCGTCTAACCACCGAGGTCGGTTCTTTTCCTGATGTCCAGTCACCACACGGCTGAGAGGGCGTGCCTGCCATGAGCCTCGGCGACGACAACGACGGCTTCGGCGGCGGCTCGGGCCAGACCCGTACGCGCCTCCCGGAGGGCGGCAGCGGCGACCCCTACGACGGCACCCGCCGCCCCCCGGCCCGCAGCTCGCGCTCGCTCATCACGGTGGTGGGCGTGGTGGTCCTCCTGATCGCCGCGATCGCCTTCGCGAACAGAAAGGGCGGCGACCCGGAGAAGACGGACGCCAACCCCTCGGCCGCCCGAAACCCGACCTCGGCCACGGGCGTCCGCCCGGTCACGGGCAAGAACGGCCCGATCCCCACGGGCTTCGCCCGCGACGAACAGGGGGCGCAGAGCGCGGCGGTGAATTTCTCGGTGCCTCTCGGCTCCGCCGACATGTTCAACACAGCTCGCCGGAACGAGATCGTCAACGCGGTCTACGCCCCGACGGTTGCGGATGCTCGCCGCAGCGACCTCGACAAGGTCTACTCGGACAAGGGCTTCCTCACGCGCATCGGCTTGCAGGCAGACGGCACGGCCCCGGATGGGCTCACGTTCATCTCCCGTGCCATCCCCGTGGGATCGAAGATCGAGAGCTTCAGCAACGACCGCGCGACGGTGGCCGTCTGGTACTCCTCCCTGTTCGGCCTGGCAGGCGAAGGGTCTCAGAACCCTGTGTCCGAGAGCTGGTACACGACCACGTACCAGCTGGAGTGGGTTGGCGGGGACTGGAAGATGACCGCGTTCGACCAGAAGGACGGTCCCGTACCGGTCGGTCGTGACCAGGCAGCCTCAGGCGCGGAGGAGATGGCTGACGCCGTCGACCAGTTCGGAGGGTTCACCTATGCCCGGTAAGCATCTGCCGCGCTCCCTCAGGATCACTGGCGCAGCAGCTTTGGTACAGACTTTCCTGGTACTCCTGGCGAGCCACGTGTACGCGGCACCGACACCTACCCCCAGCCCCTCCACCAGCAACAACCCCTGCGACCTGATCCGCGGCCCCGCGCGGGACTACTGCGAGAACGGCCAGCCCGGCGGCAACGGCGCCGGTCGTTCCGTAACCGACCCCACCGCCGCCCTCGACCCCCTCTCCTCCCTCGCCCGCGGCTGCGCCGACGCCGCCGTCTCGATCGTCGACGCGCTCTCCAAGGCCGTCAAAGAGACCGCCGACGTCGACTTCACCAACCTCGAGTTCCTCGGCCGCTACGCCATCGTCTTCGCCGCCGCCACCTTCCTCACCCTCCTCCTCTGGCTCCTCGCCGTCGCCAAGCGAGCCATCCGCGGCGTCCCCCTCACCACCGCCATCTCCGAGGCCATCGGCTTCCTCTGGCTGACCGTCCTCGCCTCCGCCTTCACCCCGCTCATCCTCTACACCGTCGTCAACGCCACCGACGCCGTCACCGAGGTCATCGCCTCCGGCACCGGGCAACAGACCGACGTCTTCTTCGGCAGCTTCAAGGAGGCCCTCCAGAAGGGCGACAGCATCGGCGGCGGGCCGATCATGCTGATCATCGTCTCGCTCGTCAGCATCCTCGCCGCCGGAGTCCTCTACCTCGAACTCTTCCTGCGCGCCGTCATGCTCTACGTCGGCGCCCTCCTCGGCGTCGTCGTCTACTCCGGCCTCGTCGACAAGAACATGTGGGGCCACGTCCGCCGCTGGGCCGGCATCATGATCGCGATCATCCTCGTGAAGCCGGTCATCGTCATCGTCCTCGGCCTCGCCGGAGCGCTCTCCTCCGGCACGGGACCCGACTCCTTCTCCGCCGTCGTCTCCGGCCTCGCGATCATCCTGCTCGCCATCTTCGCCTCCACGATGATCTACCGCTTCGTCCCCGGCTTCGGCGACGAGATCGTCGCCTCCCGCAACAACCGCCTCCACCGCGCCGGCGAGAACGCCGCCGCCGCCGTCATCTCCTCCCCCGCCTCCCTCGTCTCCCAGGGCATCAAGACCCACAGCACCCGCGACAGCGGCGGCGGTGGGAACCAGAACAGCGGTGGCGCCGCGCGCCCCGCCAACCCGCTCTCCGGCGGCGTCGCCGCCCACAGCAGCCGTGGCACGGCCGTCAGCTCCGGGGGCGCCGGGGGCGGCGGCGGAACTGTCCCCTCCGCCGCACCCCCACCGCGTAGCAGCAGCCCCACATCGGGCACCCCGCACAGCAGCCGCAACAACACAGGAAGCACTGGAGGTGGAGGGCGTTGACGACCCAGTCCCAGCCGGTCACGCCCCGCCGTACGTATCTCATCGGCCGTGCCCGGCCGAACGCGATCGTCGGCAAGAACCGCGAGACCGGTGAGATCGCCCTGATCATCGCCGGCGCGTTCCTCGGCATGATGAGCGGACTCCTCGTTTCCGCCCTCACCCTGCGGATCGTGCTGCTCGTCGGCTTCCCCGTCCTGGCGCTCGCCGCCGTGTACGTCCCGTACAAGCACCGAACCTTCTACAAATGGTTCGAGATCAACCGCAGTTACAAGCGGTCCCTCAAGCGCGGCACCGCCTACCGCTCCGCCGCCGCCGAGGCCGGCACCCGGATCGACGGCCGTGAGGTCGAGATCGGCCCGCCGCCCGGCATCGGCCGCATCAGCTGGCTCGCCGCGCCCTTCGGCCCCGACGAGATCGCCGTCCTCCTCCACGCCGACCGCCGCACCGTCACCGCCGCCATCGAGATCGAGGGCCCCGGCGTCGGCCTGCGCGACAGCGAGGACCAGGAAGCCCTGGTGGACCGTTTCGGCACCCTCCTCAAGCACGTCGCCAACGGAGACGGCTTCGTCACCCGCCTCCAGATGCTCGCCCGCACCCTCCCCGCCGACCCCGACGCCCACGCCAAGGACGTCGCCCAGCGCGGCGACTCCCAGGCCCCCGGCTGGCTCCAGGAGTCGTACGAGCAGCTCCAGTCGATGGTCTCCACCTCCAGTGAGCAGCACCGCGCCTATCTCGTGGCCTGCATGCACTACACCCGCGAACTCGCCGCCGAGGCCAACGCCATGGCCCGCGCCGCCCGCCACACCTCCGGCGCCCGCAGACTCGACCGCGACGCCGGCCTCGCCGTCGTCATGGCCCGCGAGCTCACCGACATCTGCGCCCGCCTCGCCGAGGCCGACATCCGCGTACGGCAGCCCCTCGGCCAGTCCCGGCTCGCCTCCCTCGTGCACTCCATGTACGACCCGGACCACCCCATCGACCACATCCAGGCCATGACGAAACGAAACGCTTGGCCCGCCGAACTCGACGCCATGGAGCCCACCTACCTCCAGGCCAAGACCCGCGAGTCCTCCACCCGCGCCCCCTGGTGCCACGCCACCGCCTGGGTGAAGGAGTGGCCGATGACCCCCGTCGGCGTCAACTTCCTCGCCCCTCTCCTCGTCCACACCCCCGACGTGATCCGCACGGTCGCCGTGACCATGGACCTCGAACCCACCGAGGTCGCCATCGAGCGCATGCTCACCGAGAAGACCAACGACGAGGCCGAGGCCTCCCGCCAGGCCAAGATGAACCGCACGGTCGACCCGCGCGACATCGCCGCGCACGGCCGGCTCGACCAGCGGGGTGAAGATCTCGCCAGTGGCGCGGCAGGTGTGAACCTCGTCGGGTACATCACTGTGTCGTCGCGCTCACCCGAGGCCCTGGCCAGGGACAAGCGCACGATCAGGGCCTCCGCCGGCAAGTCGTATCTGAAGCTGGAGTGGTGCGACCGCGAGCACCACCGGGCCTTTGTGAACACCCTGCCGTTCGCGACCGGCATCCGCCGCTAGAGCCGCCAGCCGCCAGCCGCTAAGGGGCCCGCCCACATGCGAGATCCACTCTCCGCCCTCACCGAAGCCTTCACCTCCTTCCTCTTCGGGAAGGTGGAGACGACCCGCCTGCCCGTCCGCACCTCGACCGGCCAGGCCCAGGCCGTCTACCTGCCCACCGCCGCGCCCGGGCTCGGCGACTCCGGCGTGATCATCGGCCGCGAGGTCTACAGCGGCAAGGGCTACATCTACGACCCGTTCCAGCTGTACGGGCAGCAGCTCCCGGCCCCCCACTGGCTGGTCCTCGGCGAGTCCGGCAACGGCAAGTCGGCGCTGGAGAAGACGTACGTCCTGCGGCAGTTGCGGTTCCGCGACCGGCAGGTCGTCGTCCTCGACGCCCAGGGCGAGGACGGCGTCGGCGAGTGGAACCTCATCGCGCAGGAGCTGGGGATAACTCCCATCCGCCTCGACCCGATGGTCGCCGTCGACGCCGGTATCCGGCTCAACCCGCTCGACCCGTCGATCACCACGACCGGGCAGCTGGCCCTGCTCCGGACGATCATCGAGGTCGCCATGGGCCACGGCCTCGACGAGCGCTCCGGCTTCGCGCTCAAGGTCGCCCACGCGTACGTCAACGAGCACATCACCGACCGCCAGCCCATCCTGACCGACATCGTCGAGCAGCTCCGCCACCCGAAAGCGGAATCGGCGGAGGCGATGAACGTCGACATAGACGACGTACGCGCCTGGGGCCTGGACGTCGCGCTCGTCCTGGACCGGCTCGTCGACGGCGACCTGCGGGGCATGTTCGACGGCCCGACCACGGTCGGCATCGACCTCGACGCACCGCTGATCGTCTTCGACCTGTCCCACATCGACCGCAACTCCATCGCCATGCCGATCCTCATGGCGATCGTCGGCGTGTGGCTGGAGCACACCTGGATCCGCCCCGACCGGAAGAAGCGCATCTTCCTGGTCGAGGAGGCCTGGCACATCATCAACAGCCCGTTCGTGGCGCAGCTGTTCCAGCGGCTGCTCAAGTTCGGCCGCCGGCTCGGTCTGTCCTTCGTCGCCGTCGTGCACCACCTCTCCGACGTCGTCGACGGCGCGGCGGCGCGGGAGGCCGCGGCCATCCTCAAGATGGCGTCCACGCGGACCATTTATGCCCAGAAAGCCGACGAGGCGAGGGCGACGGGACGTGTACTCGGCCTGCCACGGTGGGCGGTCGAGATCATCCCGACGCTCACACCCGGTATCGCGGTCTGGGACGTCAACGGCAACGTGCAGGTGGTCAAGCACCTCATCACCGAGAAGGAGCGGCCGCTCGTCTACACCGACCGCGCCATGACGGAGTCGTCGGCAGACCCGGCCGTCGACCCGGAGCTGGAGTGGGAGACGGAGCAGCGCGCCGCCCTCATGGAGCGGCAGCTCAACGATCCCTCCCGGTCGACGGTGGCGTGACGATGGCGAAGGGGCCGCAGGAGCGGCAGCAGGGCGGGCTCCCGGACGGGCTGGTGCTGGCCCTGGTCGGCGTCCCCGTCGGCCTGACGGTCCTGGCGTGGACGGCGACCGGCCTGGCGGCCCTGCTGGCGAGGGGCGCCTGGCCGGAAGGGGTCACGTTCACCCGGACCCCGACGGCCGTCCGCTCCCTGCTCGGCAGGCCGCAGGACCTGCCGGCCGCGTGGCCGGACACCCCGGCGGGCGAGCTGTCGGGATACGGCCTGTTCTGGGGCCTGCTCATCGGCGAGCTGATGGTTCTGGTGGTCCTCACGGTGTTCGTCGTGGGGACGCTGGCGCGCTGGAGAACGGTACGGGAGGGCCGCCGCGGCGGCGCGTACGGTACGGGTACGGGTACGGGTACGGGTACGGGTACGGGTACGAGTACGAGTACGGGTACGGGACGTACCGCTGCCGAGGAGACCACGGAGCCCGCGCCGAAGGCGGTCGCACAGCAGCCCCCCGCACCCAGGAAACCCCTGGAAGAGCACCCCGCCGACCCCCCGGAGCCGGCACCCGCCGCGTCCCGGCCCGCCCCGCCCTCCCCCGGCATCATGTACGGCACCCCCGCCGTCCGCCGTCCCGCAGCCGTCCAGGCGATCCAGGACGCCGAGGGCCCCGTACTCGTCGTCACCTCCGACCCGACCGTCTGGGCCGACACCAAGGACGCCCGCGGCAAGCTCGGCCCCGTCCTCCTCTACGACCCCGGCCACCTCTGCGACACGCCCGCCCGCCTCCACTGGTCCCCGTCCACTGGCTGCGAGGACCCGGCAACGGCACAGGAACGGGCGGTCGCCCTCCTCGCCCCCGTACGCCCGCCGTCCCGTCTGGACGCCGCGGTGGCCGACACCGCCGAAACGCTCCTGCGCTGCTGGCTGCACGCCGCCGCCCTGGACGACCGCCCCTTCAGACAGGTCCACCGCTGGTCCCAGGGCATGGCCGCCCACGAACCCGTACGCATCCTCCGCACGCACCCCAAGGCCGCCTCGGGACATGCCGGCCTCCTGGAGTCCGCGCTCACCGCGCACCCGGAACGGCGCGAGATCGCCCAGGAGTTGACGGCCAGGGCGCTCGCCTCGCTCTCCTCGATCCACATCAGGGACGCCTGCACCCCGAATCGAACGGATTCGCTGATGCTGGAATCATTCGTCGCCGAAGGGGGCACCCTCTATGTGGTCGGTGAAACCATCGAGGACCCGCGCACCCGCCCCGGTGGGATGCCCCTGCTCACCGCCCTCACCGAAAGCGTGGTCGAGCACGGCCGCCGCATGGCCGCACGGTCATCCGACGGTCGGCTCGACCCACCAATGACCCTGGTCCTCGACGACGTCGCCGCGGTGGCTCCCCTTCCCCGGCTGCCGGAGCTGCTGGCGGACGGCCAGGACCGGGGCCTGCCGACCCTGGTCCTGCTCCGCTCCCAGGAACAGGCCCGCGCCCGCTGGCCGGAGGAGAGCCTCAGCTTCTGAGCAGCGAGGGGTCCGGCGTGTACGCCTCACCGGCCCAGTGTTCGAGCGCCCCGTGGAGGTGCAGGAGCGGGACACGGGCCGAGTAGGCGTTGGGGAAGTACAGCGGGAGCCGGACGTTCCCCCCGCCCGCGAACCGTCCGAACGCCGAGGGGAGGGACGCCGCCGCCGGCCCTGTCACCACCGCGACGAGTGTCCAAGCACGTCCGGCACCGCCGGTCGGGGTCACCGCCACGGTCTCCACGCGCGCCCAGTCGGCCCGCCATCGGATCCCGCCCCGCTCGATGGCGAGCCCGTCGGCATCAGCCTGCACGAAAGTGTCGTAGGGCCCGTCCCGAGCCCCGAGGACCACGAGCGGCAGGAAGACACAGATGCTCAGGACCCCCAGCACTGTGTCCATGGGCGAGTCCATGACGACCGAACCGACGGTACCGGCGGCGAGAAGGCACAGCCCGACGATCAACAACAACCAGCCCCCGACGCCACGCCCGGCCCTCGCGCGCACCGAGGCCGCCTTCCCGGCTCCGGGGGGCGGCGTCACCGGTTCGTCAGGCACCGGGTCCGCGCCTCCCGCCTCCGCGTCCCCGCCTCCCGCCCCCGTGTCCGTTTCCGGGTCCGGGTCCGGGTCCAGGTCCGTTTCCGCCTCCGGGTCCGTGTCCGCCTCCGGGTCCGGGTCCGGAGGCGGCAGCACCCTCGTGGCGAAGCCGCCCGCCTGACGCCCCCGCGCGGCCCCCGCCGCCCCCGCCGCCCCCACGGCCCCCGCCGACAGCTGCAGCAACTCCCCCGCCGACGGACGCCGTTCCGCCCGCTTCTCCAGGCAGCGGGCCACCATCTCCCGCAGCACGCCGGGTACCCCGTCCAGCCGCGGAACGTCATGCACCACGCGATACAGCAGCGCGGGCGCGCTCCCCACTCCGAACGGCCCCTCCCCCGTCGCCGCGAACGCCAGCACCGCACCCAGCGAGAAGATGTCGCTCGGGGGCCCGACCTCCGCCCCCGTCGCCTGTTCCGGCGACATGAACCCGGGCGTGCCGACCACGAGACCCGTCCCCGTCAGGGTCGTCCCGCCCTCCAGCGCCTTGGAGATCCCGAAGTCGATGACCCGAGGCCCGTCGCCCGTGACCAGTACATTCGACGGCTTGAGGTCCCGGTGGACAAGACCTGCCCGGTGGATGGCATCCAGCGCCTCGGCGAGGCCGGCCGCCAGGGCCCGTAACTCCGCCTCCGCCAACGGCCCGTCCTCCGCCACGAGCTGCCCCAGATCCGGCGCCTCGATGTACGCGCTCGCCACCCACGGCGTCGCGGCCTCCGGATCCGCGTCCACCACTGGTGCCGTCCAGAAGCCGCCCACCGTCCTCGCGGCTTCGATCTCGCGTCGGAAACGCTGCCGGAAGCCGGGGTCGGCGGCGAGGTGGGCCCGTACGACCTTCACCGCGACCCGCCGACCGCTGACCGACTCGCCCAGGTAGACCTGCCCCATCCCGCCCTCGCCGAGCCGGGCCGTCAGCCGGTACTGACCGATGAAGGCCGGGTCGTTGGGCATCAACTCATGCACGCTACCCCCGAGTTCGCTCGAATCCCAAGCTTCTCAGGTCCCGGGCCGCCCCAGCTAGGGCGTGGTCCGGAAGTCAGCCCTGGTCCGTCGGCCGCCCGATCTCGTACTCCACCTCGTGCGCGGAGTCGTCCCCCGGCATCGGCACCCGGACCCCCGTCGCCACGAACCCGAACCGCCGGTAGAAGGCGGCGGCCCGCGCGTTGTCCTCGTGCACGTACAGCCGCACCCGCCGCACCGTCGGCTCCGGCAGCGACCAGGACCACTCCACGCCCGCCCGGAACAGCGCGTCGATCACACCCGTGCCGCGCGCCTCGGGCCGTACGTACACGCCCACGACGTGCGTCTGGTCGACCTTCGCCGCCTCACCGAACCGCACGTCGTCCGACGGTCGCTCCACCAGCAGCGAGATCGTGCCCGCCCAGCTCCCGTCAGGCGCCTCGGCCACGAACTGACGGACCTTCGTCCCGCTCTCGGACGCGCCCTCCGCCCGCTCCTTCCAGAACGAGTCGGGCCGTGCGACGGCCTCCTCGAAGGTGTCCAGGAAGGCGATGCCCGCCACCGGGTCCTGCAGGGCGGCGAGCCGGATCTCCCGGCTCCGCTCCCACTCGTCGGCGCGGATGACACGTATCGAATAGTCCATGAACTTGATCCTCGCCGTGGCCCACCGCCCCCGACAAGCTCTTTCTCTCCGTCGTACCGCGGTACTACGTCCCGCGCCACGGTCCCGTCCACGGTCCGACGATCCGCCGCCGCCCGCTCCGTAGCGTCGTGGACATGATCCGAGCAGAAGAACTCACCAAGCGGTACGGCGACAGGACCGTCGTCCAGGACCTCAGCTTCACCGTCCGCCCCGGCACGATCACCGGCTTCCTCGGGCCCAACGGCGCCGGCAAGTCCACCACCCTGCGGATGCTCCTCGGCCTGGACGCCCCCACCCGCGGCCGCGCCACCATCGGGGGCCGCGCCTACGCCGCGCACCCCGCACCCCTCACCCAGGTCGGCGCGCTCCTCGAAGCCCGCTCGATCCACCCCGGCCGCTCGGCCCACCACCACCTCATGGCGCTCGCCCACACCCACGGCATCCCGCGCTCCCGCGTCGAGCACGTCCTCGGCCTCACCGGCCTCACCGAGGTCGCCCGGCGCCGCGTCAAGGGCTTCTCCCTCGGCATGGGCCAGCGACTCGGCATCGCCGCCGCGCTCCTGGGCGATCCCGAGACGGTCGTCCTCGACGAACCCGTCAACGGCATCGACCCCGAGGGCGTGCTGTGGATCCGAACACTCCTCAAGTCCCTCGCCGCCGAAGGCCGTACGGTCCTGGTCTCCTCCCACCTCATGAGCGAGATGGCCCTGACCGCCGACCACCTCGTCGTCATCGGCAAGGGCCGGCTCCTCGCGGACACCACCGTCGACGCACTCGTACGGGAATCGGGCGGCGCCTCGGTCAAGGTCGTCACCCCCGACGCGGACCGCCTCAGCGCCCTCCTCCCGCAGGCCCGGATGGTCAGCGAGGCCGCCGACACCCTCCGCGTCACCGGCGTCGAAGCCGCGGACATCGGCCGCGCGGCCGCCGCCCACGGCGTACCGCTCTTCGAACTCACCCCCGAGACCGCCTCCCTGGAGCAGGCGTTCATGGACCTCACCCACGACTCGGTCGAATACCAGGGAGCAGCAGCATGACCACGGGAACCACCACGAGCACGCCGACCCCGAGCCCGAGCCCGACCCCGACGACCGCGACGCCCGTCGCCGCGTACCGCGTCACCCCCACCCGCGTCCTGCGCGCGGAATGGCACAAGCTGTGGACGGTCCGCTCCACCTGGATCACCGTCCTCACCTCCGTCGCCTTCCTCCTCGGCGTCGGCATCCTCATGGGCGCCACCTACACCTCCGGCGGCGGCGACTCCGACGTCGACACCGTCATCCTCACCCTCTACGGCTCCCAACTCGGCGCGATCTGCCTCGCCGTCCTCGGCATCCTGGTCACGGCGGGCGAGTACTCGACCGGCATGATCAGGGCCTCGCTCACCGCCGTGCCACGCCGGACGCCCGTCCTGTGGGCGAAGGCCACCGTCTTCACGGCGACCGTCTTCACCGTCTCCTTCGTGACCGCCCTCATCACCTTCCTCACCGCTCAGCTCTTCCTCTCCGACACCGACCAGGCCGCCTCCCTCGCCGACGACGGAGTCCTGGCCGCCCTCGCGGGCAACGCCGCCGGCGTCACCCTCCTCGGCCTCATCGCCCTCGGACTCGGCGCCGCGCTGCGCTCGGTGCCCGGCGCCATCGGAGCCTTCGTCGGCGGGGTGCTGATCCTGCCGGAGGTCCTCGGCATGCTCCCGTACGACGCGATGGAGACGGCCGTCAGGTACTTCCCCACGCAGGCCGCGGGCGCCCTCGGTTCCGCCGACCCGGTGCCCCACGCGGCCTCCCCGGGCGGCGCGTTCCTCGCCCTGTGCCTGTGGGCGGCCGCGACCCTGATCGTCCCGGCGATGCTGCTGAAGCGCCGAGACGTCTAGAAGGCTCCAGGGCGTGTCGCGAAGGCCCCCGACGTACGAGGATGAACTCGTGATCACGGAGAAGCAGCCCGCCACGCAGCCCGGCAGGGAACGCGGCGCGGATCCCGGCACGGAACCCGGCACGGAACCCGGCACGGATCCCGGCGCGGAAGAGGAACCCCTCAGCCGGTACATCCAACGTCTGACCCAGCGCGTACGAGCCTTCGACGCGCACCGCCCCAGGGTCTGGGACGGGCTGCTCACCGCCTTCTGGGCGGCTGCCGCCCTGATCGACGCCATGGGCGGCTGGCGGAACACCGCCCCCGACCCCTCCGTACCCGTCCTGTTCGTCGTGGCCATGAGCCTGGCCTTCGCCCTCCCGCTCCTGTGGCGGCGCCGCCGGCCGGTGGCCGCCCTCGCGGTGATGGCGTGCGTGGCCCTCGTCAGCCAGGGGACCGGCGCCTTCCTCCAGGCCGGGCTCCTCCAGCTCATCGTCGTCTTCCACATCGCGCTACGACGACCCCTGCGCACCCTCCCGTGGACACTCGCCCTGCTCACCCCACCCCTGGTGCTGGGCGCGATCCGCCACCCCCAGGGCAGCTGGGACCAACAGGTCGTCCCCACCCTGTGGGCGTACGCGATGGTCGCCCTGCTCGGCATCGCGGTCCGCTCCCGCCAGGACCACACCGCCGCCCTCGTCGACCGGGCCCGCCGCCTCCAAGTCGAGCGCGACCAGCAGGCCCAGCTGGCGGCGGCCGCCGAACGCACCCGGATCGCCCGCGAGATGCACGACATCATCGGCCACAACCTCGCGGTCATCACCGGCCTCGCGGACGGCGGCAGGTACGCGGCGGCCAAGAACCCCGAGCGCGCCGCCGAAGCCCTCGACGCCATCGGCACGACGAGCCGCCAAGCCCTCGCCGAGCTCCGCCGCCTGCTGCGCGGCGAGCCGGTACGCGACCCACAGCCCACCCTGGACGACCTGGACGACCTCATCGCCGGCGTACGGACGGCGGGCCTCCCGGTACGGCTGGACACCCACGGCGAGACCCCACCGCTCGCGACGGGCGCACAGCTGACGGTCTACCGAGTCGTCCAGGAAGCCCTGACGAACGCCCTCAAGCACGCGGGCCCGGGCGCCGAGGCGACCGTCCTTCTGTCGTACGGCCCGGAGGGGTCGACCGTCGAGATCACGGACACCGGCCGGGCGCACGGCAGCGGAACCGCGGGCACGGGCCAGGGCGTTGCGGGTATGCGCGAACGGGCCGCGCTCTACGACGGCACGCTCGAAGCGGGCCCGCTGCCGGACGGCGGATGGCGCGTACGGCTCCGAATCCCCCTGGAGGACTCCCCCTCGTGACGACGGTGCTGATCGCGGACGACCAGGCGATGCAACGCTTCGGCTTCCGTATGCTGCTGGAGAGCCAGGACGACATGACGGTCGTCGGCGAGGCGCAGAACGGCACCGAGGCGATCCGCCTCGTGGACCGGCACCGCCCCGACGTCGTCCTGATGGACGTCCGGATGCCCGGCCTCGACGGCATCGAGGCCACCCGCCGCATCGTCGCCACGGGAGCCCGCACCCGCGTCCTGATCGTCACGACGTTCGACCTCGACGAGTACGCCTACGACGGCCTGCGCGCCGGCGCCAGCGGCTTCCTGGTCAAGGACGCCCAGCCGGAGGAACTCCTCTCCGGCGTCCGCGCCGTCGCGAGCGGCGACGCGGTGGTGGCCCCCAGCCTCACGCGCCGCCTCCTGGACGCGTACATCCACCACCTCCCGCCCAGCCCGGGCCCCCCGCGCGCGGACCCCCGTCTCTCGGCCCTCACGGACCGCGAACGCGAGATCCTCACGGTCATCGCCCAGGGCTGGACGAACACGGAGATCGCCGAACGCCTCCACCTGGCGGAGTCGACGGTGAAGACCCACGTGAGCCGCATCCTCGCGAAGACGGGAGCGAGGGACCGCGTCCAGGCGGTCATCCTGGCCTACGACACCCACCTGGTGACACCGGACCGGTAGGAGGCAGCCCGACGGAGACAGTCCGACGGAGACGGACCGACGGAGACGGACCGATGGAGACGGTCCCGGCAGCGGCTATTCGGTGACCACGGCTCCGTCCCAGACGGCGGTGCGCCGGTCGGTCCCGTCGAGGAACACGTCCACCAGGCGGGCGTCGGTGAAGTTCGTCCGGGTGAAGTCGGCGGCGGGCAGGTCGTTGGCGTCGTCCCTGCTGAAATCGGTCCCGTAGCACAGCGCGCCCGACAGATCGGCGTCGGTCAGATCAGCACCGGACAGATCCGCCCCCGAGAGTGACGTAGGCCGGTGGCTCTCGTCCTCGGCCCCCTCTCCCTCGCCCACCTCTTCCTCGTCCACCTGCGGAGAGAGCACGGCCCCGGTCAGATCGGCGCCCGTGAGGACGGCGTCGCCCATGCCGGCCCCCTGAGCGACGATGCCCCGGAGATCGGCGTCGACGAACTCCGCGTCCACGAAGAAGCTTCCACTCAGGGTGGCTCCGGTCATGGTGGCGCCGCTGAACCAGACGTCCTGGAACCAGCCGTCCTGCAGATACGCCCGGGTGAGGTCCGCTCCGCGGAAGTCCGCGTGACTGAAGTCCCCCGCCGCGAAGTCCGCGCCGACGAGGAAGGCATGGCGCAGGTCGATCACCTCCCCGTCGTCGCCGCCACCGGGCCGCTTGCCCAGCACGTTCAGCGCCGCCTGGACATCGTCGGCGGGCCGCGCGTCACGGTCTCTGTGCGCCGCGTCGATCTGCGCCTTGCTCTTCGGCGCCTTGGCCCTGTCGCGTACGTACGCGCTGAGCACCTGCACGATCGCCGGCTGCTCACGCGGGGACTCCTCCATCATCCGCTTGAGCGCGTAGATGCTGCTGATCCTGACGTTCATGGAGTCGTCGCCGAGGTTGGCGACCGTCTCGTTGTACGAGGAGGCCACCTGATCCCGCTCGCTGACCCGCAGCGCGTCCCGCGTCTGAGCGAGTGTCATCGCGGTGAACCCCAGGGCGAGGAGGGCGGGGATGGCGGGCATCGCCGTCGCGATCGCCAGGTACCGCTGCCAGCGTCCGGCGTCGGATGCCGCAGGACCGGGAGTGGTGCCGGGAGCCGGTGCGGGCGGTGGTGGTGGTGCGGTGGTGAGCAGGGTGTCGTCGACCAGGGCGAGCCAGCGCGACGCGTACAGCCGGTCCTGGAGCTGGGCAAGCACCTTGACGACAGCGGGCAGTTCAGCCGTCGTGCCGTCCCGGAGCACCCGGCCCATCGCTTCGTGCAGGGTCGCCGCCACGCGCCGGCTGTGCTCCTCCAGCTCGGCCTTGCGCTCGGCATCGGCCGGAAGCCCTTCTCGGGCGAAGTCCTGCAAGGCGGCCCGCAGTCGGGCCGTGCCGGCGTCCAGTCGGGACGCGTCCGGCGCAGAGACCCGGAAGGCATCACGGCAGACGACAAGGGCTTCCAGACAGGCCATGAGAGGAACCTGCTGCTTCTCCCAGGCTCCGAACTCCCGCCGGGCCACCCGCGGCAGTCGCCAGGCGGCCAGCAGCAGAGCCACCGACATTCCTACCCCGAACCCCTCATCGACGCCGTCCCACCACGGTATGAACTCCGGCTCGCAGCCCAGCAGGAGGTTCCAGCCGCCGCAGTCGCCGGCCCCCCAGACGAACCCCCGGTTCCCGAAGAGAAGGAGGAAGGACTCGTAGGGGTCCATGAGGACACTGCCCGGTCCCTCGCTGAAGGCCGAAGACATCACGAGCCAGGTGCCGAACGCCACGCCACCGACCGCGAGCACGGCGGGGATCAGTGTCGACCACACCCAGAGCCCCCGCTCGAGGACGCGCGCGGAACGGTCCTCCTCGACCATCCGGTCGACGAGCTCGCTCATGGGGATCGCGCTCGCCACCCCCTGATGCCGGCGCAACGCGACAGCCCGCCGCAGCTCACGTCTCATCTCCTGGGGCCGTGGCCGCACGAAGGCCCGCGGCACGAGGAGGATACGGCGCCCCGTTCGCCGCAGGGGCTCCTTGAACGCGGCACGGGCTACGACGATCCGCCAGACACCGACCATGGCGAGCCAGGTGAAAAAGACCCCCGCTAACCTCGCGCTTTCATGAAGCGGGCTGTCCGACGGGTGGTCAGGCAAGAAGAAAGTGCCTCTGACCAGCGAGAATGAGGATTGTCGAGGTCCTTGTT
>NZ_JBHUYJ010000093.1:0-32449 GCF_042668715.1 Streptomyces sp. NPDC057271 | reverse complement strand
ATCCGCCGCTACATCATCTGGCGAAACCGCCACGCCGACGACCGGCACCTACGCGCCGTCGTCGACAGGGCGAACGTTGCCTGATGCGGCACTAGTTCTCGTCCCCCGGGGGCCGTTGTTCCTTGGCGACAAGCTGCTCAAGGAGCTCGTGGAACTCCTCGCCGATCACGATCTGCAGCCCTTCGCCGTCCTCGTTGCGGTCGCTCAGCTGGGTGAGGGTGCCGCCGTGCTACCAGTAGACGTACGGGCTGATGGCGCCGGGCGTGTCCTCGTACCCCGTGGCGGCGAAGGCGCCATCGCGTTGGGGGCGGGGAGCATGCCGGTGGCGTGGAAGGCGAGCTGGTGCCGGAAGGGCATCGCCACCAGGGCTCCGTCGGCGGTCAGCTCCTCGCCGGTGACCTGCCGTACCAGCGTTACCAGTGCGAGGACCCGGCTCGCCGTGTAGAAGGAGTCGCCCAGCACCACTTCGAAGCGCAGGCCCTCGGAATCCATGACGGTCTCGTACGCCTCGACGGGCAGTCCGCGGAGGTCGTACAGCGCCTGGTCGCGCAGATAGGGCAGGTCGCCGAGGGGTTCGAGCGCCTCGTCGGTCAGCATCATGACGCTCTCGGGGAGGTCGAGCGCGAGGATCTCGTGCAGGCCGGGGGCGACGGCGCGGGCGTACGCGAATTTCCGCGGGTCGAGTCCCTCGGCGCCGACGACGCGGGGGTACGGCTGGGGGCGGATCTGCTCGGCGGGCAGGGTCTCCAGCGCCGACGGCGCGTCCATGGTGCGCAGCACCATGCCGACATGCTGGTGGATCAGCTCGCGCCATACACGGGATCCCCGTTCGTCGTTGTGGCACACGGTGGCGAGGTTGCCGAGGCCGAACTACCGGCCGGCACTGTCGGAGACCATGTCGGGGTAGACCGTCACCTCGAGGCCCTGTTCGGCGAACGCCTCGCGGACCTGGGCGCGGAACCGTGCCCCCTCGTCGGCGGAGAAGAAGGAGAACTCGGGGTCCCGGGGCGCGTCGCGCCGGCCGCGCTTCGGGCTTCGCCGGAAAAACCCCACGTCAACCGCCCTCGCTCGAAGCTGTCACTGATTCGAGCGTACCGATCAACCGTGCGTTGGATTCGCCGAGTCGTGGACCCAGCGCTCCGCGTGCGGGCGCTCCTTCCCGAAGCGCACATGCCGGTCGACCAGCCGACGCAGCCGCTCGCCCTGGTCGACCTCGAGGAACCACGCTTCGTCCAGCAGCGCGCGGATCCGCGCCCAGGGCCCTTCGTCGTGCAGCAGGTAGTTGCCCTCGACGTGGTGCACTCCGGCCCAGCGGCGACACGCCGGGCGACGCTTTGCCTTCCGTACCGGCCACCGCCACGCTTGCCGTGAGCAGGACGACCATCAATGGGGGGCGATTCTCGTGCTGCGCATCCACTTCACGTCTGCGGACCTCACCCGCGTCAGGCTGGCGACACGTCCCGATCCACTCTGGGAGATCGTCTGCAGCCTGCACCGGCTCCAGACCTCGCAGGGGCGCTGGGCCTACGCCGACTGGCACCGCACCACCCGGGACGCCCTGACGAACACCCCGCTCGGCAAGGCGGTGCGCCGATTACTCGTCCCCGTCGTGCCCCGGGCGGCCTACTTTCCCGACTTCCTGACGCCGCACCAGGCCGCAGAAGGACTTGACGAGGGACTCACCGCGATACTCGACACCCCGCCCACGCGGGTGGCCTCCGAAGTGCGCAGGCTGGAGCGGACCAACGGAGGACCTCCCTGGGGCGGGCGCCTCGTGGAGAGCAAGGCCCGGCAGGAACTCGTCAAGGCCCTGCGCGCCTACCACGATGCCGTCATCGCGCCGTACCAGGACGATATCTACGCCAGGATCGCCGGTGAGCGGGCCCTACGCGCCCGAGTCACCGTCGATACGGGCGTCGACGGACTGCTCGGCGGACTCACATCCGCCATGCGCTGGTGCCCGCCGGTCCTCGAGGTTGACTACGTCGAGGACCGGGACCTGCGCCTCGACGGCCGTGGCCTGCGCATCATCCCGTCCTACTTCTGTTGGCGGACACCGATCGCCTTGGCCGACAACGCACTGCAGCCCGTGCTGGTCTACCCGCTGTACGACTCCCGGCCTCCTGCGCCCGAGCGCCCCTCGGACGCCTCCCTCGGCGCCCTGCTGGGGAAGACCCGCGCTGCCGCGCTGCGGACCCTCGCCCTCGGAGCGACCACCACCGAACTGGCCCAGCAGCTGGGCGTCTCGCCCGCCACCGCCACACATCACACCACCGTGCTGCGCAGCGCGGGCCTGATCACGACCCAGCGCTGGCAGAACACCGTGCTGCACACCCTCACCCCGGTCGGGGCGGCGCTGCTCAGCACCGGAACGCCGAGCTCCGCCGCCTGATCCGGGTCTTTCGAACCTCCTCGAAGGTCGTGGAAAGCGCATGCGGCACGCTGCCAGAGTGTCCAGCGAACGCCGGGCTGGGCAACCGCTGCCAGCCCGTTCGTCGCAACAAACGATGGGGGAGACTCATGAAGCGAACCTTCGCCGGTGCCATGGCCATCGCCTCGGCCGCCGCGACCTGCGTGGTCCTCGCACCTGCGGCGTCCGCCGCCGAGCAGGGGGCGCAGGCCTGTGTGAACTCGTACCTTACGACGGGTTACCGCGGCTCGAGCACCATCCTCAGCAAGGCCGACAGCGGCTGCAGCGACCTCAACCTCACCTACTCCAACAACTCCACTTCTCGCAGCTACGACCGCTACGCCGGCCGCCTCTTGGGCTCCAGCGGCTGGTTCACCTGCGCCAAGGGCTACGTCACGGCCTACGACGGCTCCCACAGCATCAACGACTCCCGGTACTGGCTGTGCACCAACGTCGGCAGCGGCACCAGGTTCGGGGTGGCGAGCTACTACGACGGCGGCGACAGGGTCCGGATCACCCACTGACCCTGTGCCTCTGTCACCCGGGGTGCCGTCGGCCGGGCCGGCGGCACCCCGGCGCGCCGGTGGAGACGAAAGAAAGGGGAGGGAAGAGGGGTGAGAGACCAGGTGATTCGTCCAGCGGTCCGGCGTCGGCCGCAGCCACGGCCTCGTCGTGCCGTCGTCCGCGCCGTCTTCGCCGCGGCGGTCGTATCCGTGCTCGCCGCCTGCTCGACGGCTGCCGACACCTCGGACCCGGCGACGCCATCCGCGCCGCCTGCCAAGGCCCCCGTGGCCTCCGCCCGGGTCACCCACGCACTGCCGGACGACCCCGTACGCATGCTCCTCCCGGCGACCGGTGCCGAAGGCCGCTGGACGCAAGGGCTGGACACGTTCGGGCAGCAAGTGGCACACACTGTCACGGCCTCGTGCGCGTCCAAGGGCGGCTTCGCCCTCCCCCAGAACGCCCCGCCGCCCGCGTTCATCCGCTTCTTCGAGCTGCCCGACCTGGACTTCATCGCCCAACACGGCTTCAGCCACAGCGCCGAGGTCCCCATGCCCGCGGCGCCTCCCGCCACCGACCGCTCCGGCACCCCCGACGAGGTGCGCCGCTGCCAGGACGAAGGCGCTGCCGCCGCCGACGCGCTGCGCAAGACCTACGTACAGCTCCAGGCCGATTGGTTCAAAGAGCTCGACTCCCTGAGCAGCGACCCCGCCACGGTCAAGGCCATGGCCGCACTGCCCGACTGCCTCGCACGCCACGGCATCGACGTCCCCGACGAGGACGGCTTCTTCCGCCACACCGACACCCGCCTGCACTCCGCCGCCCCGGTCGACCTCCCGCGCGAGAACCACGTCCTGGGCGGCGCGTACGCCGACTGCATGCGCCCGGTGGAAGCTGTCCGAGAACCGATCCGCGAGCGGCTGCGCACCCGCTTCCTCGCCGACCACACCGACGAGATCGACGAACTGCGCAAGACCCTGGTCCCGGCCCTCCGCCGCGCGGAGGAACGGCACGGTGTGCGCCTCTCCTTCCCCGCGCCCTGACCGTCCCTGACCGCCCTGACCGCTCCCGATTCCTGAGAACCTCGGATCGCGTCGACTCCCGGCGGGGTGATCGGCGGGAGCCGACGCCGGGCTACGGGGTCACGAGGCCTGGCGGTCGGTGCGCGCGCGGCGCTCGGGTCGTCGGGCAGATCGTGCAGCGACGGGGCGTCTCGGACGGCGGGGTCCGAAAAATGGCCCTGCCCTATTCCTCGCGAACCCTCCTGAGCTACGGGAAGGTCCGAGAGGTGGCCGAGGTATGCGAGCAGGCCGATGCTGACGCAGCCGTGTTCGTCGCCTCCTTGACCGAGCGTCAGCAGCGCGCGCTGACAGCGATACTCGGCCGCCCCGCTGTGAGTCTCTCCGAGATTCTGCTGCCGACCGACCGACCGCTCGAAGATCCATCCATGGGGCCGGTCCAGACTCGATGAGCTGAGGGCCAGGCGAGAGCGTTCCGTGTCGTGGATGTGCGGAACGGCTCGCTGGAAGCGCAAGGCGACCTGTCTTCACGCTCGCGAGGCATCCGAGACCGGGGTGAGACACGCCGGTCAGAGGCTACGGCTGACACTCAGACGACGGCCCGCGCAGCCGCGGGCGTGGCGACGGGCGTGGCGGCGGGCTCCATCGTCAGCCGTCCGCTGCAGCGCCTTCCCCGTCGCGCCGGTCGCGCTGTCAGCAGGTCACGGGCCTTCGTCGAACAACCCGGCCTCCACCTGAAAGGCCAGCGCCTGCAATACCTCGGCCGAGGAGACTTCGGTCTGCCCTCTGTCGTGCGTCATGGCAAGGCTGGTGAAGGCCAGAGTGAACCCGGCGACCATGGTCTGCAGCGCGGGGCCGAGAGCGCGGGCGACAAGCCGCGCCACCTCGTCCGGGGCGGCATCGGCCGGCACGCTGATGGTGGGCAGCATTTCGTTCAGCATCTGCGTCACCACGCGTGATCCGAGCTCGGAGTTGTCCTCGTCCTCACCAGCCTCCGCAGCACGTCGGATCTCCTCAGCCTCCGTCAGGATGCCGATCACTCTCTTCAGGACCTCAGCGCGCCGCACCCCCGGATCCTAGAGCCTGCCTCCTTGACGAAGAACCCTCCCCGCCGAAGAGAAGACCTGGCCTCGGGCGGCATCCTGGCGGACGGTCTCGTCGACTCCAACCACCTCGAGACCCCGCAGGCGGGCGAGTTCCTCACGCCGACGGACCGTCACCCGGGACGGGGCCGGCGTCGCCGGTCGACCTCCAGCAGACCGGCTCACGTCGGCGTCCTGCCACCTCGCGGGGCCAGATGAGGATGGCGGCCAGGTGCAGTGCGGACGGTGGGCGACAGCAAGTCAGGGCCCTTCGGCTCGCTCGCCCTCAGCCACCGCGAACGGGTCTGGTCGGCTGCCCTTCGAACGCCGCGTCGACGCCGGGCCGGGCAGCGGCCCGTCGTACCTCGCCGGCCCGGACGCGGATGTCCTGCGGGCGTCGCGTGAGTAGGGCATCCGCGCCATCGAGGCAGACAGCAGCCGGGCCATGCGTGGGGCGGCGTCCCGGCCATCTGTACATACCCTCGGGTAACATGTCGGCGCCCGCCACTTCCCGGAGGAGCCCATGTCTCGGCCAGCCCGTCCCGCTCTTCTGCTCGCCGGCCTGCTGGCCGCCGCGGGCGCCGCGCACTTCGTCGCACCCCGGCAGTTCGACGCCATCGTTCCGGAGGCACTGCCCGGCAGCCCCCGGGCGTGGACGAGAGCGAGCGGCGCCGCCGAGCTGATGCTGGCCGCCGGGCTCGCGATTCCGGCAACGCGCCGGGCGAGCGCCCGAGCGACGGCCCTGTTCTTCGCGGCCGTCTTCCCGGCCAACGTGAAGATGGCGTACGACTGGCGCGACCGCCCTGCCGCGGCCAGGACCCTCGCCTACGCCCGCCTCCCCCTCCAGGTGCCCCTCGTCCTGTGGGCCAGGAAGGCAGCCCGCGCCGAGGACTGATCCTCCACACCGGATCCGGCACGCGCAGGATCCGTGCCTGGCCTGCGCGGCGCGAGTACGGCAGACGCCCGGTCCCTGTCCGATCCACCACGCACACCCGTCGGCGCCCGACGCCCAGATCGATCGTGAACGCCCGTCCCTCCGTTGCCGGGTTGTCTCCGTCGAGCCCCGCCCATCTCGTAGCGTGTGTCGAGGAGCGGCAGCGGTCTCTCGCCGACGGCCGCTCCGAACGGAAGCGTCAGCCATCGGTGACTGTCCTCCCCCGCCGCCCTGGGCGCAGAGCAAGCCGCGCCTGGCAATGCTGCCGAACTCGCCGGCCACGTCCAGCGACCCGCGGTGGGTTGACCCGCTGGTGGCTCCTTCCCGCCGAGTGCGGGCGGCGATGCAGCCAGGCCGCGCGATCGCAACACGGCTTGCGGAGGCGGTGTTCGGTGCCGCCGCTCCAGGGGGCGAGGGTCGGCGCGGTGGCCGTCGGTGTCGGTGGCAGGTCTGTGTGCATGGCGGGGAGCGCGGTGATGCACAGGTACCGCAATCACCTGACGTGGGGACAGATATCCCGCGAGGCACGGCGTTTCACGGACGTCACCGGCATGGTCGGCGGTGTCGCACGAGGTTGCGTCTTCGCGGCGGTGGGCTGGTTCGGGGCCAAGGCGGCGGTCGTGCTCGACCCGGCGGAGGCCAAGGGCATGGATGACGCGATCCGTTCGTTCGCCCGGACGCCTGCCGGTCCGTGGTTGCTCATGGCTGTGGCGGTCGGGCTCGTCCCTGTTCGGCCTCTTCTCATTCGGTCAGGCGAAGTGGAGGAAGGTCTGACCAGACGCGGAGAGCGGGACCGAAGGCACGGGGCGTGAAGCGGCGCTGATGCGCGCCCTCTGCTGGTCTCGTCCTCCGGGCGTGCTTGGAGGGGAAGAGCGAAGTGCTGGGCGCCGCGCGCCGTGGAGCGAGGAGGCGCACGCGTCATCGCCGCCACCTGGCTGTGACGCGGACAAGGAGGAGACGACCGGGCAGACGGTTCACCCTGTCTTCATCGGGCTTCGGCCTCCGCCTGCGAGAGCTCCGGGTCGAGGGCTCTGAGCGAGCGCACCGCATCGCGTGGAGCCGACCGCGGCCCCCGTACACTCACTAGCTGATTCCGCCGCAGATAAGGACCACCGCAGTGAACCATTACGACCCCATGGGCCGGGCAGCAGGCGACGCTCCGATCTACGCAACTCTCGTCCGGGAACGCGGAGACGTACCGGCGGAGGCGAGGCGGGTGGCCGAGCGGGTGCTGGAGGAAGTGGACCGGGCTGTCGACTTCAGCTCGGTGCGCGCCATCTGACGGAGCGCGGACATCGCTCGCCCGCCGGCACGGAACAGGCCACCGCCGACGCCGGCGTGACGCCGCGCAGCGGGCGGGAGAGTGCCTCGCCGATGCGGCGCCGCTCAGGAACCACACCCTGGCCGGCGCACCACGGCCGAGTACTCCCTCGGGGGACCACACCGGCGTGACCGGCGTGCATGAGGCTCACCATGGTTAGGCTCGGGGCATGGCCGGCGACGGTGAGTTCAAGCGGGACAAGCGCTACATCACGACACGCGTCACGGCCGACGGTCGCGACGGCTGTCCCGTGGAGCCCGGGCGCTATCGCCTGATCATCGCCAGGGCGTGCCCATGGGCGAACCGAGCGGCGATCGTCCGGCGCCTCATGGGACTCGAGGACGTGCTGTCGATGGGTGTCGCCGGACCACTGCACGACGAGCGGAGCTGGTCGTTCCATCTGGACCCGGGCGGCAAGGACCCGGTGCTGGGTATCGAACGGCTGCAGGAGGCGTTCTACGCTCTTCAGCCCGGCTATCCGCTCGGTATCACCGTGCCCGCGCTCGTCGAGGTGTCCACGGGCCAGGTGGTGACCAACGACTTCGAGCAGATCACCCTCGACCTGGGCCACGAGTGGTCGGCCCACCAGCGGGACGGGGCGCCGGAGCTCTACCCGGAGGAACGGCGCGACGAGATCGACGACGTGGCCGACAAGATCTTCCAGGACGTGAACGACGGTGTCTACAAGTGTGGGTTCGCAAGCTCGCAAGAGGCTTACGAAAGGGCGTACCAGCGGCTGTGGGAGCGGCTGGACTGGCTGGAGGAGCGACTGACGGGCCGGCGCTACCTGGTGGGTGACACGATCACCGAGGCCGATGTACGGCTCTTCCCGACGCTGGTCAGGTTCGATGCCGTGTACCACGGCCACTTCAAGTGCAACCGGCAGAAGCTGACGGAGCTGCCGGCCTTGTGGGCCTACGCGCGGGACCTGTTCCAGACGCCCGGTTTCGGCGACACGATCGACTTCGAGCAGATCAAGGCCCACTACTACGTGGTGCACCACGACGTGAACCCGACCGGGATCGTCCCTGGAGGCCCGGACACGAGCGGCTGGCTCACCGCCCACGGCCGCGACGCTCTCGGTGGACGGCCGTTCGGCGACGGCACACCGCCCGGTCCTCCGCCGCGGTCCGAGCGGGTGCCCTCGCTCGCCTGAGCGAACAGCAGGGACCGGCGAGGCGTAACCGCTCGGTGCGCCGAGGAAACCGGCCGGCCTGGTACGGAGCCGTTCCCCCCTGGGGCGGGGCGGTTCTGCCCTGCCCGATGACGAGTGGGAGCGGTTCCTTCAGGAGTCCGTGGCGGGGAGGAGGGAATGGGGGTACCGCCGCCCACGAAGGAGAGACTTGCACGATGGGTATAGGTCGAGCATGCCCTTCCACGGGCCTCGAGGGCGCGCGACAGCGGATCACGCGTCGCGGGATCAGGTCTGCGGACGGGTGGCCGTGACGACGTAGTAGTCGAGGTTGCCCTGCTCGTAGGCCTTCAGGAAGTTACGCGGCCACGTGCCCGGCTTCCACTGGTCCGACAGCCAGCGGTCCCAGCCCTGCCACACGTCCGGCCCGATGGACACGGCCCGGGCGTCCGTCAGGCCCGCCCGGGCGAACGCATCGGTCACGAGCGCGACAGGACGCGCGATGTCCAGCCCGTCGGCGTACGACTCAAGGTACGACGCGAGCCGTGCTCCGTTGCCCGGATCGTCGTCCGGGGTGAAGAAGCTCGCGACGGCCACCCGCCCGCCGGGCCGCAGGACCCGGGCCGTCTCCTGGGTGAAGGCGATCATGTCGTCGAAGTGCTGAGCGGCCTCCACGCTGTAGACACAGTCGAACTCGCCGTCGGCGAACGGCATCTCCTCCGCGGCACCGCGGACGAACCGGAGGCCCGACGGAGAGGTCTCCAGCAGCTCAGCATTGGTCCGGCGGGCGCGGTCCAGTTGCTGCGGATGGATGTCCATACCGGTCACCTGCTCCGGTCCGTACTCGCGCAGAGCCAGCGCACAGCCGACTCCGAGCCCACAGCCGACCTCGACGATCCGCCGGCCTGAGAGCGGGCCGGCGGCGTCGAGCACCTGCCGGTACATGTCCCTCTGGCTGCGGACCCGGTCGCCGACCGTGAGCGGTCCGGCGAGGTCGATCGAGCGCCAGTAACCGAAGTTGATGAACCCTCCGGCGAACACCGGGACCGAACTGAGATCGGCCGGACCGTACGTCTCCCGGACAGCGGCCCTCATTTCCACCGGTTCCTCCACCACTCGCGTCACCTCCGCGACCAGTCTGATGGCCGGAGCCACCCCTGTCGACGATGCCCCGCCCCACTCGACCCGAAAGGGGCGCCGCCTGGGGGCTCCGGAGCACCACTCGGTCGGCTCCGGTTGATCTTTCCGCGGCGGGGTAGCGAAGCGGCATGGCCCTGGACAACTCACCCACCCCGACGACCGGCTACGTACACCCCGACATCGACGTCCGTTCACTGGCCGCCGTACTCGACGGCGAGTACGCCGAGATTCGCGACCTCGTCCGGAGCAACCTGGCGACGCATGCCTCCGTTCTCGACGAAGCCGACGAACTCGGCATGGACGCGTTTCGCGAGCGGGTGCGCGAGATCGTGGTCGAGATGGCCGCGACGGGACAGACCGGTATGGGCTTCCCGGCCGCCTACGGCGGAGGCGGCGATGTCGGGGCCTCGATCGCCGCGTTCGAGACGCTGGCCTTTGGTGACCTGTCCGTGCTGGTCAAGGTCGGTGTGCAGTTCGGGCTCTTCGGGGGCGCCATCCTGCACCTGGGCACCGAGCGCCATCACGACACCTATCTGCCGGGTCTGATCACCGGGGAGCTGATGGGCTGCTTCGCGATGACCGAGACCGGTCATGGCTCCAACGTGCAGGCGCTGGGGACCGTCGCGCGGTACGACGTCGCACGCCAGGAGTTCGTCGTCACCACCCCCGACGGCCAGGCACGCAAGGACTACATCGGCAACGCGGCCCGCCACGCCGAACTGGCCGTCGTCTTCGCCCAGCTCGAGGTGGACGGCCGGTCCGAGGGCGTGCACGCCTTCGTCGTGCCCATCCGGGTCGGCGGCGAGCCGGCGCCCGGCGTCCGGATCGAGGACGACGGCCGCAAGATGGGTCTCAACGGCGTGGACAACGGCCGCATCTGGTTCGACGGTGTGCGGATCCCGCGCGAGGCGCTCCTCGACAGGTTCGCCGACGTCAGCCTCGAAGGCGTCTACGAGAGCTCGATCGACAACCCCGACCGGCGCTTCTTCACCATGCTCGGCACGCTCGTGCAGGGCCGGGTGAGCGTCGGCGGTGCCGGGGTCAGCGTCGCCAAGGTCGCTCTGGCCGTCGCCACGAAGTACGGCGCGAGGCGACGGCAGTTCGAAGCCACGTCGGGCGCCGAGGAGCAGGTGCTGCTCGACTACGGCCTGCACCAGCGCCGGTTGCTGCCGCTCATCGCCCGGACGTACGCCCTGCACTTCGCGCAGGACGTCGTGCGCTCGCACCTGCATGACGTCTTCTCCGGCATCGAGGACGACGCTCAGGCGCGGCGCCGGCTCGAATCACGGGCGGCGGGCCTCAAGGCGCTGGCCACCTGGCACGCCACCCGGGCCGTCCAGGAGTGCCGCGAGGCCTGCGGCGGCGCCGGCTACCTCGCCGTCAACCGGTTCGCCGCGCTCAAGAGCGACAGCGACGTCTTCACCACCTTCGAGGGCGACAACCACGTCCTGATGCAGCTCGTGGCCAAGGGGCTGCTCACCGATTACGCGAGCGAGTTCGAGGACCTCGACCAGCTCGGCATGGTCCGGTACCTCGCCAACCTCGCCGTGGAGACGGTCATCGAACGCACCTCCGCCCACAAGCTGCTGGAGCGGATGCGCGACCTGCTGCCCGGCGGCGACGAATGGGCCGAGGAGGCCGGGCTTCGCGACTCGGAGTACCAGCTCGCCATGGTCCGCTTCCGCGAGGAGCACATGCTCGCCGGGCTGGCCCGCCGGATCAAACGTGGGATCGACCAGAAGCGCGACCCCGGCGCCGTCTTCTCCCAGGTGCAGGACCATGTCATCGCGCTCGCCCGCGCCCACGTCGAACGGCTGGTGACGGAGGCCTTCGTCGGCAAGGTGCGAACGATGCCCGAGGGCGACGAGAAGGTGGCCCTGGCTCTGCTGTGCGACCTGTTCGCCCTGTCGACGATCGAGGCCGACCGGGCCTGGTTCATGGAGCACGGCCGGCTGACCGTCCAGCGCTCCAAGGCGATCAGCCGAGAGGTGAACGACCTCTGCCGCAAGGTCCGGCCGTTGGCCGTCGACCTCGTCGACGCGTGGGGCATCCCGCCCGAGATGCTGCGCGCGCCGGATCTGGTGGGCTGATCCGGGCCGGGCCCCGTCCGGACTGCGGTCGGTCCCTGCCGTACAGCCCCTGCAGATGCAGGCCGGTGATACGCCGTGAGAGCGGGCCACCAACGCTTCACGGCGCGGCCTGCTCGACCGGCCCGGCCGCCACCTGCGGAGTCGTGATGCGGTCCCATGGCAACGCCCCCCACCCCCACCGGCCGGCCCCCCGCGCATACGGGGCGGACACCTCCGAGGCCAGGGAGCCGTGGTTTCGACGGTGCTCGACCTGATGATGCTCGGTACGGCCATCACCCTGGGGTTCGGCCGCGACAGCCTTGTCGGCGGCTGCCGCTGCGCGCCGCTCAAGGGGCGCTGGTGACGAGGTCGGCCAGCGCGTGGGCGGACTCGGGGGTGAGGCGGTAGAAGCCCTGGAGGCTGACCGAGCGTTCCAGCCGGCCGTCCACGACGTATTTGAGGGTACGGGTCTTGCCTCGGGCGTTGCGCCAGGTGAGGGTCGGCAGAAGTACGCCTGGAACAGGAGTGTCGAATCGTACGGGTGTCGCGTCCACATGCACCGCACTGGCACCGCAGCCGCCGGCGCCGAGCATCGACCAGTCGTCGTGTCCGGGAAACCGCGGGTCTTGCCACGTGGCCGCAGGCGTGCCGCAGCAGGCACCGCGTTCCATGTCCAGGACTCGCATGCGGGACACGACGAAGACCTCGCACCGGTTGACGTGCAGGGCGTACACCTCGTCCCCGGCACGAGCCCCCGTCCAGGCGGGCAGGGACTGGTGAACACCGGAATAGGCAACGGGCGGCCGCTCGCCCACCCGGCCCTCCTTGCGCAGGGAACGGCATGTGTCATGGGTCCACAGGACGGTGAAGGCATCAGACATACGGTGATCGTAAGAACGAGGACTGACAGTCCTTGGGGCGTGACGCGAGCTCGACGATCGGTTCGCCGTCGAGGTCCGGCCGTGGGGGAGCCGACGCGCCGCGGCGACGACGGCAGGGAGGCGTCCGACACCGGGGGCTCCGTTCGGACCGTCCACGACCGCTCTTCAGGTGATTGTCGGATGCCTCACGATCCAGACGGTCGTCGCACGGTACGACTTCTCAGCACCAGACGAACCCTGCATCGAGGAGCTTTGGCGATGTACGCAGCAGTGCGGAGGTACGAAGGGGTGACCGATCCGGCTGAGGCGGGACGCGTCGTGAGCGAGGGGTTCGTGCCGCTCATGCGCCAGGTCTCCGGCTTCGTGGCCTACTACTGGGTCGATGCCGGGGACGGGGTGATGGTCTCGACCAGCGTCTTCCAGGACCAGTCCGGCGCGGAGGAATCGATCGCGAGGGCGGCCGACTTCGTGGCGGCGAACCTCGCCTCGCTGCTCCCCAACCCTCCTCAGATCACGGCAGGTGAGGTCGTGGCCTCGGCCTGACCCCATGCGTCGCCGGGTTGCCGGGGCCGCTCTCCCCCGGCCCGGAAGAAACGCGGGGGCTCTGGAGGTAGCGCGGCACGCCCCAGCCCGACAGCCGGCTCGTCTCGTACCCGCCGTACCAGTGGACGGTGCGTCCCGTGCGGAAGGCACGGATGGCACCGACGCCGTCGTCGCCGCCGGAGTCGATGTCGATGTCGATGTCGATGTCGACCGTGTCGTGTCCAGGCTGTCCACCTCGGTCCGGCCCCGGTCGGGGAACCGGCGCGGCGAGATCGGTGCACCTGTCGAGAACGCCGTTGGCGCGCTCGACCGCGTCCCTGGAGCGGGCGACGCCATCGACCACGCTGTCCCGCGCAGGACGTCGGACTCGTTGGCTCCGGTCCGTGGCGGTGGGGAGTCCCGGCGCTTGGTACTGGGTGACGGACGCACCGCCGAGGTCACCGATCACGTCCTCCTCATCCGCCGCACCGCCTGACGCCACGGCGTGTCGCCCCGCCGGCAGAGGAAGGGAGCCCGCGACGAGGTCCGGTCGCGATCCGGCGGACTTCGTCGGCACGCTCGACCGTCCATGTCTGCGGCGCCAGGTCGATATCCGCCGCGACTTCGCGCGGGCTCGGGTAGCGAACGTCGGAGTCCTGGTTCCACGACCATGGCGCGGCCGAGCCGCGGTCGACGACCAGCAGCCTCCCGCCCGGAGCGGAGCTGAGGCACAGTTCGGTTCGGGGAGGACGAACCGGCGAACGCCACTGTCCCGCTTGGAGGTTGACGACGGAGTTCACCCGCATGAAGGCAGCACCCGGCTACGCGGGGGTCGCCCAGCGGCTGTGGGCCCGATCGCGACGGTCGGGACCACCCTCCGATGCGGGAACAGGCGAGTCAGCGCTCCTCGCGCAGACCCCACGGGGACCCGTACGCGCCGAGCAGGTCGAGGAACGGCCGGGGCGGCAGCGCCTCGGGCCCGAGGACTCCGCTTGCCTTCCACACACCGCCCGCGATCAGCTCCAGGGCGATCACCGGGTTGAGGGCGGTCTGCCAGACCACTGCCTGGGAGCCGTACTCACGCATCGTCCACTCGTTGTCGACCACGTGGTACAGGTACACCTCCCGCGCCGTGCCGTTCTTGGTTCCCTTGACCCAGGTGCCCGCGCAGGTCTTGCCCTTCATACGGTCACCCAGCGTGGCCGGGTCGGGCAGACAGGCGGCGACCACGTCGCGCGGGGAGACCCGGACCGGCCCGTCAGCGCCCTGGACGGTGACCTCGGCCGTGGAGTCGAGCCCCAGGTCGCGGAGGGTCTTCAGCTTGGCGATGAAGTCGTCGCCAAGCCCGTACTTGAACGTCACCCGTCGTGCGTCCACCCAGCGGGGCATGAGGAGGACCTCCTCGTGCTCGACGTTCACGCACTCCACCGGGCCGATGCCCTCGGGGAAGTCGAAGACCTCCGGCTCGCTGAAGGGCGCCGTGGTGAACCATCCACGGCCCTTCTCGTAGACGACGGGCGGGTTGAGGCACTCCTCGATGGTGGTCCAGATACTGAAGGAAGGCGCGAAGTCGTACCCCTCCACGGTGAGGTTCGCGCCGTCGCGGACCCCGATCTCCTCGATCTCGTCGAAGAGCTCGTCAGCCGCGTAGCGCGCGAACACGTCCGACAGGCCAGGCTCCACGCCCATGCCGACCAGGGCGAGGCGGTCGGCGTTCTGCCACGCCTCGGCCAGGGCGAACTGCTCGTCGCCCAGCTTGACCCCGCACTGTTCGTAGGGGGCGGTCGGGTGCGGAACGGACAGCGACATCGCCATGTCGACGTAGTGCACGCCGGCGGCGAGCGCCGCGTTGAACAGCGGCATCACGAACCGGGGGTCGGTCGCGTTCAGCAGCACGTCACAGCGTTCCTCGACGATGAGACGACGGACCGCTTCCTCGTCGGAGGCGTCCAGACGGCGCGCGCTGAACCGGTCCTCCTGGTCGTCGAGCGCGGCCACGGCGGCCTCCGCGCGGGCCGGGTCGTAGTCGGCCACGACCATGTGGGCCAGAAAGTCACGGCGGGCCGCGATACGGGTGACGGCGGTTCCGACGCCGCCCGCACCCACGAGAAGTACTCGCATGTCACACACCACTTTCGCTTGACGGTCCCGGCGAACACCGGGGCACAGTTCGATGCAACACGGTCCCGGCGGTTAAGGTCTACAGCGTTGGCATAACGAGCGGCGGGGCGGTGGAGTGATGCCGAAGAAAGTGGTTCCGGAGGCGGAGCGGCGCAGGCGACGGCCGACCCGGCAAGGCTCCGTGCTGTCGGAGAAGCTGATCGTGCAGACGGCGCTGCGGATGCTGCGCGAGCACGGGAGTGCCGGACTGACCGCACGCCGGCTCGGCGCCGCTCTCGGTGCCGACCCGAGCACGCTGTACAGGTACTTCGCGGGCCTGGACGGACTGACACGGGCCATCGGCGAAGAGCTGATGGGGCGCGCCCTGGACAGCTGGGCGGCCACCGGGAGCTGGCGTACCGACCTGCGTTCTCTGGGCCTGGCCATCCACGCCTCCTACCTCGCCCACCCCCAGGCCGCCCTGCTGACCGCCAGCCGCGTCACCGGCCGCCCCCGGGAGATCGAGGTGGACGAGACGATCCTCGGCATCCTGCGCGGCGCGGGCTTCGGCGAAGCGGACGCCGTCGGCGTGTACCACGCCTTCATCGACCTGGCTCTGGCCTTCGCCTCCCTGGACGCGGGTGCGCTGGCCATAAAGGACGAGGTCAGGGAGGCGGACGAGGACATGTGGAGCTCGACCTATGCCCAGCTGCCCGCCGAGACCCACCCACACATCGCCGCCACCGCACACCTGCTGGCAGACCGGATGAATCTCAGCGCCTATCCGGTCGTGCTGGACACGCTCCTGGACAGTGCGGAGGCTCGGCTGACCACCGTGCGGAACCGGTCGGGCTCGGCGTGAACCGGGAGGGCCGACGGCTCCGTCACGGTCGGCATCCGACGGCTCCCCCCACGTGCCGGATGCGGAAGTTCGAGCGCGACCGGGGCGGCCGGCGCAGCTGCCGAGGACACGGGCCGTCCGGCCGGGAGCGGCGTTTCGGAGTCGCAACCCGGCCGGCACTCGCCTCCGCCGTATGGCGGAGGCCCCGAGAAGGGCCCGGCTACAGGCTGAGCGCGTCCTCGGCGTTGTCCATCCATGCGGTGACCGAGTTGTCGTCGGAGACGTTGAGCCCGGGCGTCGAGGCCTTGAGCGGGACCTGGTTCAGGTCGGATTCGGTGTTCATGGTCATCGCGATCGAGGAGACCGTCCTGCTCTCGGCGTCCTTCAGGCCGCCCATGACGCCGGCGTAGGCGGACTGGCCCGGTGCGAGCCGGATGGCCTGCTCGATGCCGGGGGCCGTGCCACGCTCTGTCGCCTGCCCGTCCAGGTCGCCGAAGGTCACGACGGGGTGGCCGAGCACCCTGCAGGGCTTGCCGGACCTGTTGGTGACTTTCAGCAGGTAGCTGCTGGTCGTGGGCTCTGCGAGGCTCGCGGTGAACGTCACGTCGTAGGTGCTGCAGGGGAAGACGTCGAAGTCCGGATCGGCCGACGGCGACACCGGCTTGGCAGGCGCGGAGGGCTTGGCAGATACAGACGGCTTACCAGGCGCGGACGGCTCGGCAGGCAGCGACGGAGATGCCGGAGTCGCCGTCGGCACGTCGGTCCCGCCCGCGGCGCCGTCCTCGCTGGGGCCGCAGGCGGTCAGGGCCAGCGCGGACACGGCAACGACGGCGACGGCGACGGCGGCTCTGGTAACGGTACTCATGGCGTACTCCCCCGATGATGGCGCGAACGGTCCTCTGGTGGGCTCCAGATTCGCGCGCGTGCTTCACAGTTCGGTGACGGCGCCTTGCCGAATCCACCACGGTTCCTCCCGTAGGCCACGCCGGCCTCGCCCCCGCCGGCGCAGAGGCCGTCAGGCGCGGCAGCGGAGCATCTCGAACGCCGGATTGGCGCGGTAGTCCGCCCAGAACGCGTCGCCGTACGCGGCTACACCGGCGGGCGAGACCTCCGTCGGCACCCACTCGATCTCACTGAACCCCACCTTCGCCAGACACGCCTCGAACACCTCGCGCCGCGCCAAGCCGGAGGTGAACGTGATCGGCGCCCCCTCCAGCAACGCGGTGACCCGAACCCGCGGGCCGGTGCCCCCCTCCTCGCCCGTCAGCTCCGTGAGGAACCCGTACGCACGCGGTGACGGCCCGGAGAAGTCGTAATCCGGCGTCTGGTGAAGCATGAAGAACTCGCCACCACTCCTCAGACTCCCGTGTACCTTTCGGCACAGCAGCTCGAACTCGGCTTCTTTTTCCGCGTAGTTGAGGAGCATCACCGCGGTCGCCACATCGAACCGGTCCTGCACCGGTGCCAGATCGGCCACATCACCGACCTCGTAGCGCACACCCATCGGGGCCGCGTGCTCGATCGCTTCCGCGGCACGGATCATCTCCCCGGAGATATCGATGCCGAACACGTCCGCCGCACCGCGCCGCTTCAGCTCACGTGTGTAGAAACCGGTGCCACAAGCCAGATCGATGACCCTCTTCCCCGTGACATCCCCGACCATGCCGAGGAAGCTGGGTGCCTCCACATACCGGGCCAGCGGCAGAGTCTTGAACCCCTCGAAGGCCTCACCGATCTCGTCGTACATCTCCTGCGTGCTCATCGCACACTCCTCCCGTGATCGCGCCAGCGTCCCGGACAACGTCGGCAGTCTCTCCACGTTCGACAGCCGGCCCCTACTGGCAGAAGCCACAAAGAACGGCCAACTGGCCCGTTGGCCAGACGAATTAGGGTGCGCGCAGGACGGGGGGCGGCAGGATCTGGCAGAGCGCGTCCAGGGCGGCGGCGAACGCGTGGTCGGGCGGGGTCGCGTAGCCGACGACCAGGCCGTCGAAGAGTGCGGTCTCGGTGGCGGGGTGCCGGAAGCCGGAGAGGCCGTCGAGTGCGAGGCCGAGCCAGGTGGCGGCGTTCACGGTGGCGGTCTCGGTGCCAGGGGGCAGCCGCAGGACTGCGTGCAACCCCGCCGCGATTCCGGTGACTTCGATGTGCGGCGCACGCTCGGCGAGGGCGGCGACCAGCCGGTTCCGGCGGTCTCGGTAACGCTGGCGCATCTGCCGGACGTGCCGGTCGTAGGCGCCGGAGGTGATCAGGTCCGCGAAGGTGAGCTGATCCACCACGCTGGTCCAGCGCTCGCGCCGGCCCTTCGCCGTGAGGACCGGACCGACCAGATACTCCGGCAGAACCATCCAGCCCAGTCTCAGGGCGGGCGACACACTCTTGCTGGCCGACCCGACGTACAGGACGTGGTCGGGGTCCAGGGCCTGGACGGCGCCGACCGGTTCGCGGTCGTACCGGAACTCACCGTCGTAGTCGTCCTCGATCACCACACCGCCCCGAGCTCGCGCCCAGTCGACCGCCGCGTTGCGCCGGGCGGGATCGAGCGGTCCGCCGACGGGAAACTGGTGGGCCGGAGTGAGCAGCACCGACCGTACGCCCCGGCGCCCGTCCAGGTCCTCCGTTCTCGCTCCGAGCTCGTCCAGGCCGAGCGGTTCCGTGCGTACTCCGTCGGCCGCCAGAAGGGCGCGGTGGAACGGCAGGCCGTACGCCTCGACCGCAAGTGTCCCGCGCAGCACACCGCTGCCGCCGAACAGCAGCCTCAGCGCGTCGGAGAAGCCCGAGCACACCACGATCCTCTCGGGGCATGTACGTACGCCCCGTACACGGGCGAGGTATTCCGCGAGCGCGGTGCGCAGCTCGATCCGGCCCTGTGGATCGCCCGGCCCGAAGGCGTCGTGCGGGGCCGCCGTGAGCGCCCGGCGGGTCGAGGTCGACCATGCGTTTCGCGGGAACGAAGAGGCGTCCGGCTGCCCCTGCATCAGATTGTGTACGGGCGCCGCCGACCCCGTGGGCGGCTTCTTCGGTACGCGTACCGCCTTGGCGGGTGCGGCGCGCTCCGCGACTCGGGTGCCCGAACCCTGCCGGGCGGTCAGCCAGCCTTCGGCGACCAGTTCCGCGTACGCGTCGGCGGCCGTGTTCCGTGAGATGCCGAGGTCG
Source organism: Streptomyces sp. NPDC057271 (assembly GCF_042668715.1). Lineage (NCBI taxonomy): Bacteria > Bacillati > Actinomycetota > Actinomycetes > Kitasatosporales > Streptomycetaceae > Streptomyces > Streptomyces sp. NPDC057271. The sequence goes on along the minus strand of NZ_JBHUYJ010000093.1, from coordinate 13,344 downwards.
GCCGCGAGCGACCGGTAGGGCGGCAGCCGTACGCCGGCGGCCAGTCGTCCTTCCTGGATGGCCTCGCGCAGAGCCCGGGCGAGTGCGGCCCGGCGCGAACCCGTTCCGGCCAGCTCAAGGTGCAGGTCAGCGCCGATGCGCTCGGCCAAATTGACCCAGGATCGCGCCACTTGAATGCACCTCTCGGGGGGTCTGTGGGTTTTCTAGGGTAGTGACCATGCAGAACGCCACCGCACCCCGAGTCAACTTCGCCGCTGCCGTGCCCAAGGCATTCAAGGCGCTCATCGGTTTCGACACCGCGGCCCGCGAGGACGTCGATCCGGCACTGGTCGAACTGATCCAGATCCGTTCGTCCCAGCTCAACGGCTGCGCCTACTGCCTCCACATGCACGTCAGCGACGCCCGCAAGGCGGGCGAGGACGACCTCCGTCTGCACATGGTCGCGCTCTGGCGCGAGGCCAGTCACTACTTCTCCCCCAAGGAACAGGCCGCGCTCGCACTCACCGAAGCGGTCACCCTGATATCCGCGGGCGGGGTCCCGGACGAGGTGTACGCCCAGGCCGCTGCCGAGTTCGACGACACCGAACTCGCGCACGTCCTCGCGGTCGTCTTCGCGATCAACACCTGGAACCGCATCGCCGTCAGCACCGGCAAGGTGGCGGGCACGGACGAACGCCGATAGCTCGGTTCTTCTGCGGCATGTCGCCGGACAACCCTCCGGACGTTCGAGCCCGCCCGACCACCCTGACGCCTACCGGCCCGAGCTCGTCACCGTGGCCCCACCGTGGAGTCGGCGGCCACGGTGACGCCGTGGTCCGCCGAACCAGGCTGCGCTGCGCGAGGTGGCGACCTACGGAATGGTCAGAGAGCACACGCGGCTGGTGGGGTCGAAGACACGCAGGTCTCTGATCATCTTCTTGGCAAGGAAGAGGTGGCCTCGCTGATCCGGGTGCAGGCCGTCGCCGAGCAGGTTCAGCGGTACCGTGCCGCCGTTCGTCGCGAGCCAGTGCGCGTGATGGTCGATGAGTACGACACCCAGCTCCGTCGCGACCTCCCGCATGATCTTGACGTAGTCGGCAAGGGCGGCGTGGTGCGGCCACCGGTTCAGGTCGACCGGATTGGGGGTCTGGAGCAGGGGTACGGCCCCGCCGGGCAGTGCGCGGACGTTCGCCACGAGCCTGCGCAGGTTGGCCCGGTACACGTCGCGTCCGGTGGAGGCGGTGGCGGCGTCGTTCGTTCCCAGCATGATCGACACGACCTTGGGCTGGAACGCGGAGACCCGTTCGGCGAATTTCGCCACCAGGTCGTTGGTGGTGCTTGCGCTGACACCGGTGTCGATGACGAAGTCGCTGTGCTTCGGCTTGCCGAGTTCCCAGCGCAGTCGCTCCTGGAAGTGCTCGGAGTAGCTGCGCCAGCCGTTGGTCCACCGCGCGCCATGGGTGATGCTGTCCCCCGTGGTCAGCCAGACGGCCGACGTACTCGAGTTGAGGATCGAGGAGATCGTGCCGAACTCGACGAGGTCGAGGCGCACACTCACCGCGGCCACCTCCCGCGCGGACAGGACGCGGTCGTAGATGGCGACGCGCTTGATGGTGCCGGTGTAGAATCCTCCGCCGCCGGGATGCCCGCTGTCGACATTCCGCGCGATGTTGAGCGCGGTGAGGCCGGTTGCGCCCGCGAAGAAGTTCGTCTGACCCGTGGTGAGGACGCGGCGCCCGTCGGCGTAGAAGGTGGTCCCGCCGCCGGTGACGGTGATTGCAACGGTATGGAACGTGCCGTCGTCGTACATGGTGCGCGTGAGGTGGTTCTGTTTGACGACTCCGTTGTCACGCACGGAGAACTGCAGCCTGCCGGCATTGACACGCAGGGCGACGTCTGTCGCCGGCCTCGCCGGGTCCGAGGCACTGACCAGCGTCATCGCCGGGTTGTGGCTCGTCGTGCCGAAGGTGACCAGGATCGTGCCCGTGGTGAGCCCCCGTACCTTCGTGATCTCCGTGGACAGGTCGGTGTACGACTGCCCGTCATAGGCCCTCTCGACCCGGTGGTCCACCACGGGCGGCATCGGTGAAGCCGCGAAGGCCCGCCTGAACGGCGTGGTCAGCGGGGCGGCCAGGGCTCCCGCGGTGAAGAGGACGGATCGTCTGCGCACAGGGACTCCTCTACGGTCGGAGGGACGCTCGCACGCTTCCCGTATGTGGCGGAGTCCGACGCGGTTCGGTGGAGCGCGTCGGCACCGTGCCGTGTCGGACCTTGGGATGATGGGGTGCGCCGAGCGCTTGCCTCGGTGAAGACTGCCGCGCGGCGACGCGGGACCCGACTCTCCCGCGCAACCGCAGGAGGACGCTACGGCAGTCGGGGGTGTGCCGGACGGCGAGCGGACGTCACGTAGGCGTACGGCATGCGGAGAGAAGGGGACGGCCTCGGGCCTCAGGTACTGCTGCCGTCGAGGTCCGGCGTCCACCCGAAGAGTGACGGTCCGACGCGGGCTTCGAAGTGAGGCCGTACCGACGTGTCACCTTCGCGTGCGAGGGCATGGCAGCTGTGCGGAGAAACGGGCAGAACGGGCGTTACGCAGGCCCGCCACCTGATCGGCGGATCGTGCCCGGTGGCGCGATCGGTGGCGCGCCGGAGCCCACAAGAGCTTGCCGTCGACGATGCGAGGGGTGGGTGCAGCGGCCAGTGAATGTCAGGGCTGTACCCGCCGGGATACTTGACCGATACAGGCGACAGTCACGGAAATATCCGAACCGGTAACTGGGCTCGGCCGGCGTTCCGACGTGTCCGGCGGGGCGGCACAGTGTGCGTCCCCGGCCCACACCGGACCGGAACCCACACCGCTCTCGCCAGCCTGTTTCTGCTGCTGAGGCGCCGTTCTCGAGGAGACATCACACATGTCCGCCGCTTCGACCGCCCGCCGTACCGCCGCCACCGCCCTCGCGGCCGGCGCCATGGTCTCTCTCGCCGCCCTGCCGGCCGCCGCCCACGACGACCACCGCCACCGTCAGTCGCGGGTGGGGATCAGCCGGGTCCAGGCCGACAGTCCCGGACGCGACAATCGCACCAACCGGTCGCTGAACGGCGAGTGGGTCGAGATCACCAACAACTCCCGCCACGCGGTGAACCTGGACGGCTGGACACTGCGCGACAGCGACGGCAACCGCTACCGCTTCGACGACTACCGCCTCGGCGGCCGCGCCACCGTGCGCATCCACACCGGCCATGGCCGTGACACCCGCACCGACCTCTACCAGGACCGCCGCGACCACGTCTGGGACAACCGCGACAAGGCCACCCTCCGTGACGACCACGGCCGCACCGTCGACACCGAGTCCTGGGGCGGCCGCCACCACCGCTGACCCGACGAACCGGCACCCTGGTCTCCGCTCGTCCACGGGACGGCCAGGCCGGCCGGGGCAGTCAGCCGTCGTGAACCGCGTGCGCCGGGCAGCCTGAGCTGCCCGGCGCACGCATGAGGCGGACAGGCGGCACCAGGAGGGGGTCGCGGTGGCGGCCTCGCAAACGCCTCAGGTCCGGAGCATGGCGTTCAGAAGTCCGTTCACCGGACGGACAGCACACTGGGCGGGCAGTGCGCAGGGCGGGCGCTGGCATATGCCCATGTTCTCGGTGCACGCCCCTGTCGCAGGCCGGGCTGCCGGTGGCAATGTGTCCGTACGCGGTCCTCGTACACCAACCCCGGAGGGGGATCGCGCCCCTGGTTCCGCCTGCCGTCCGGCGGGCGGAACCACGCCGCCCCTTCCCGGCTCCCCACGGGAAGGGTCCAGGCGTGCGCCTGGATTGTCAGACCCTCCTCGTAGCGTCGTGAACGAGGGCCGGAGCATGCCGGCCACCGGAAGCACCGGAGCAGGTCATGGGCGAGATCAGTGTCGACAGACAGCACCTGGACCACCTGCTGGCAGACAGCGCCAGCCCGTACGGCACCCCCTATCAGGAGGCCTTCGCCGCTCTCGCCACGTCGCACCGCGGCCGCCCGGCGGCGGAGATCCTGCCACTGCTCCGTGCGGCTGCCGACGAGGCCCTCCTCGGCTTCACGCCGGCCGATCTCCGCGAGCAGGCCGAGGCCATCAGCTCCGGCGCGCCGTACACCCTGAGAGTCATCGTGACCGGGTGACGAGCGGCTGCGACGGACGGGGCCGCACCTCGTCCGCGACCGGCGGCCGGAGTCCGTGATCCGCAGGCGCTAGCTGAAGTCGACGAACCGCGAGTAGTGCCCCTGGAAGGCCACGGTGACGACACCGGTCGGTCCTTGACGGTGCTTGGCGATGATCAGGTCGGCCTCCCCCGCGCGCGGTGTGTCCCTTACGTAGGCGTCCTCCCGGTGCAGAAGGACCACCAGGTCGGCGTTGTTCTCGTACGTGCCGGATTCACGCAGGTCAGCGAGGGTGGGCATCGTGGGGGTGGGCGTCTCATGTGTCGGGTTGAGCTGAGAGACGGCGATCACCGGCACGTCGAGCTCGGTGGCCAGGAGCTTGAGCCGGAGGGCGATCTCGGAGTTCTCCTCGAAGCGCGAGTCCATCGGCCGCAGGTCGTAGGTGAGCAGGTGCACGGCGTCGATGACGATGAGACGGATGCCGTTCCTGGCGTGGAGCCGCCGGGCGTGTGCGCACAGTTCCGTGAGGGACGAGTTGGCGCCGTCCTGGATGTAGAGGGGCGCGGCGGACACGTCCGGCATGCGCCGCGCCAGTCGGGTCCAGTCCTCGTCGTCCATGGTTCCGGAGCGCATACGGTTCAGGGCGACACGGCATTCGGCCGACAGCAGCCGCATCACCACCTCGTTCCGACTCTGTTCGAGCGTGAAGAGGACTGACGGAAGTCCCTGGCCGATCGAGACGGACCGCAGGATGTCCTGGGCGAGGGCGGACTTCCCCATGGCGGTGGCGCCGGCGAGAACGATCAGCTGCCCGGGATGCAGACCGCCCGTCAGCATGTCGAGATCCTTGAAGCCTGTCAGCAGACCGGTGCGGCCCGACGAGCCGATCGCCTCGATCTGGTCAAGGGCCCCCTCCAGGACGTCTCCGAGGGGGAACGCCGCGGGCGGAAGGTCGCCAACCGCTGCGTCCTCGCTGGTCTGAGGGTTGTCAGGGGTTGTTCCGGACAACCGCTCCCCCGCCCCGGGAACGTCCTCGTCGACGGCTTCACCGGGAACGACTCTCTCACTGGCCTGGCCGGGAATGACCCTGCCACCGATGCGCCTCTCCGTGTCGTCCCACCAGCCGATGTCCTCGGCCGCCTCCTGAACGGCCTCGTGCTCGCGGTCGAGCACATCGCGAGCCTTGCGGAGCGCAGCGTCGACCTGGTCGAGAGCGTCGTCGTCAGCGGCATCCGCCGGAGCGGGGAGCACGACCTCCGTGCCACCCGAGAGCGGCCCCTCGTCCTTCGCCTCCCGACGCAGTTCCCGCAACTCCTCCTCCAGATCGATGATCTGGCGGGCCGCGAGATCGGCGACCTGTTGCGCCTTGTCCCGCTCGGCCTCGGCGCGCGCCAGCTGCAGACGGAGGTCCTCCGTCTGTTTCCGGGCACGTTCCAGACGGCCGGAGGTCGTACGGACCTCGACCGGTTCGGGATCGGCCGAGGCCCGCATCGCGTCCAACCGCCGCGTGAGCTGGGCAACCTGGGCCTGCGCCTGCCCGAGCAGGGCGAACAGCACGGTGGCCACCTGCAGCGCCTGCACCCGCGCCTGCTCGCTGACCTCGAACGCCTGGCGTACCCGGTTGAGATCCTCCAGCGCCGCGATCGTTCCCTTCTGGGCCTCGACAAGGTCGTACGCGGCATGGGTCGCGGTAGCAGTCGGGGCGGTGCCCGCCGCCTCCCACAGCGGCCGGATCACCTCCAACCGGTCGGCTGCGTGCTCCCCGCTCTCGTACGGGAAGCACACGTCGGCCACGGCTTCGGCGAGCTCCCACGTCAGCCGCACGCCGTTGAGCTGCTCGCGTAAACGCCACATCGCGGGTACGTCCCCGCCGAAGTGTTCCGGTGTCAGGAGCCGGTGCAGCCTGGTGACCGACGCGTTCGACGCGTCGAGCCAGTCGCGCAGGATGTGGACGAGGTCGTTGATCTCCTTGCACGATCCGCGTGCCGCCGCCCACGGACGCCCCGGCCGCTTCGAAGTCCCCACGTCGGCCCCTCCTCAGCGAGTTGTCCGTCGAACAACCCCTCGTTGTCCTGGAAACAACATCCAACCGGTTCATCCGCGCAGGTGGGAGGTGGATCGTCGATTCCGGGCGGTCCGAAGGCAGATCGCCCTCCACCACACCGACCTGGAGGGATCCGTGAACCTCACCCACACCGCGATGCTGGCCCTGTCGATCGCCCTGGGCGTGATCCTCTCGCTGCTGGCAGCAGGCGCGGCGTTCGCTGTGGCGCGCTGGGGCGGCAGCCCGGTTCCCGCGTGCGTCGCCGCATCCGGCAAGGCGTTCGCGACGTCCTTGATGGTGTTCAGCGCCGTCCTCGCCGTCGTGGTCACCTTCGCCACGTAGTCGGCGTACAGAGGTTGGGAGAGAACCCCCGTTGTGGACCTCGGCGCGGACTCGCGAGGTGGCCGGGCAACCGGCACGTTCCACGGAGGAAGGTTCTCGACTCGGCAGGCCGGGGCGACGACCGGGACGCCGGGCGCCCACCTCGGTGCCTAGCGTCAGGGGACGCCCAGGAGCTGTCCGCCTTCGCACGGAGCTTGCGGGAATACACCTGGTGCGGGATTGGCTGGACCGTGCGTCGGCGGGGAGTCGGTCGCCACGCGGCAGAACCGTGGAGACAGTCCCGACGGCGGTTGTCGGACAGCGTTCACATGGGATTCGGTGGTGCCGGATCCCAGGGAAGGGTATTCATGCCACTCGAAGGCGTATACGAGCCCAGTCCGTCGCAGTGGGTGCGGAACCAGGTCGAGCTGTACGAGTCGTCAGGTGGTACGAAGGGAACGACGATGCGGGGCCTGCCCGTCGTCCTGGTGACGAACGTCGGCGCGAAGAGCGGCAAGATCCGCAAGACGCCGCTGATGCGGGTGGAACACGACGGGGCCTACGCGCTCGTCGCGTCGAACGGCGGGGCGGTGAAGCATCCGGTCTGGTTCCACAACCTGGTCGCCTCTCCTCACGTCGAACTGCGCGACGGCCAGGATGTCTGGGACATGAAGGCCCGCCTGGTCACCGGCGAGGAGCGGCAAGCGTGGTGGGAGCGGGCGGTCGCCGCCTTCCCCGACTACGCGGACTATCAGCGCAAGACCGATCGGGAGATTCCCGTCTTCGTCGTCGAGAAGACCGACTGACCGGGCACGAGGTTCGCGCGCACGTAGGTCGGAGGCGGATACGGCCTCTGCGACCGTCTCCCCCGGCTCGCCCGGCGCCCCCAGGACACGCGTCCTGGGGGCGCGTCGGCGTGCGTGACGTGGCGATCCGTCCCCTCGAAGCGCCGGCCTGACGGTGGCCCCGGCCAGGATGGCCGGTGCCCTCGTCAGGCACCCGGTGAAGCGTTCACCCTGACGGCAGACACGGCGTCCCGTGACCCGCCCCTGTCATGATCGTTACCCGCAGTGGCTGCGTCCTCCGTCCCTGAGTCCTGGGCGCGCGTACGACTTCAGGCCGCGACGGTGAGGAACGACGAGTGGGTGGCTGGATCAGTGTCGGTCTGGGGGCTGCGGCGGCCCTGTGCCCGCTGCCGCAGCACGGCGATGTCACCGTCGTCATGAGCCACGACCTCACCGGCCATCGCCTGGTGGTGTGTGCCCCGGACGTCGGCGTCGACATGGGTTACGGCGATGAGGCGCCCGAACCCCAGCGGCCCACCTGCACACCGCCTGCCTCTCCACCGCCTGTGGTGCGGCCGGCTCCATCACCTCCGTCCCCGTCCGCCCCGGAGCCCGCACCGGCGCCGGCGCCGCACAAGACGCCCGGACCCGTGCTCTCGGCTCCACCGGAGGTGACCGTGGTGCGCCCCGCACCGGCGCCGCCCGCTCCCGGTGCGGAGCCGACACCGCCGGCAGACCCCGTGCCGAGCACAGCCCCGGCCCCTGCGTCGTCGCGACCGGCTGAGGCACCCCAGGCCTTCCGCTGGGTGCCGCGTTCGCACTACACCGGCGGTCCGTCGCGTCCGGCTCCCGCCAGGATCTCGATGACCATGTCCACGGTCGTGGTCACCCTTCCGGGCGTGCTGGCCGCAGCCGCTCTCCGGCCGGGGTCCCGTCGCCGCGGCCGTGGCTGACCGTCGTCTCCCCGACGGGTCGCCGGATCCGTGGCCGCCCGGCCCACCGCGTCGGCCCGCCCTTCGTCCACATCGCTTCACTCGTCATGGAGTTGTCCTATGCCGGAATGGCTCGTCTACACCCTGGCCTCTGTCGTGGTCTGCGTTCTCGTCGTCACAGCGACCGTCGTACGGCACCGGCGCGTAGCAGTCGACGAGGACACCTCCGAGACCCCGGACGTGCTGGAGTACATGGTCATGATGGTCGGCGTCGTCTACGCCATCGTGCTCGGTCTGGCGATCGCCGGCGTGTGGGAGGCGCGTAGTGCGGCCGAGGACACCGTCCAGCGCGAGGCTCAGGCGCTGTACGAGATCGACCAACGCCTGGACGTGTACCCGGCCGCCTTCCGGACGCAGATCAAGACGCACATCGACGCCTACGCCCGGCATGCCGTCACCGCCGAGTGGCCGGCCCTGAAGGACGGCACGCCCGTCGACGACACCGGCGCCGAGCTGTTGGGCCGCATCCGTAGCGACATCGCCCACCGCACGCCGGCCGACGAACTCCAGGCTCAGGCCTATCAGCCGCTCCTGGACCAGGTGGCGGCCGCGGACGACGCCCGTCACCAGCGGCTGGACACCTCCGGTACGACGCTGCCCGCCGCGCTCTGGTTCGGCCTCGTCGCCGGCGCCATGGTCACGCTCGGCCTGCTCTACACCCTGCAGATCCGCCGTTCCGCACGCGAACTGCTGCTTGCCACCACCTTCAGCGCTCTGGTGGTCTTCCTGCTCTTCCTCGTCTGGAGTTTCGACGCGCCCCTCGGCCACTCCGGAACAGACTCGGCCCAGCCCCTGAGCGACCTGATCACCACCGCAGCCTGAGTGTCACCGGCTGGTCCGCGGGCTGTACGGCTGGAGGAGTTGGTCGACGGGTGCGTAGTCGTCGGTGAGCCGTCGGGCATCGCCGATCCAGGAGGTGAGACCCGCGCCTGTGGCGATCTTCCAGCCGGTCTCCCGGGCGTCCAGCGCTTCCTGGGTCGCACGTAGGTCGATGGGTCGGTCGGAGGCGAGCACCACCAGATTGCCGCCCTTGGAGGTGGCGGTCGGGTCGAGGCCGATGTCGGCGGGTTCGCCGACGAGGGCGACGTGGTCGAAGGTCGCGCTGAGCGTGGCCACTTCGGCACGGGCGAAGGCGAGACTTCCGTGATCGATGAGGTTTGCCACATACAGGCCGTCTTCGTCGAGTACCCGCCGTACGTCAGTCATCGCCTCCACGGTGGTGAGGTGCCACGGGACGCTGACGCCACCGAAGGCGTCGCCGACGACGAGGTCACGACTGGCATCGTCCAGTCGTCGCAGGCCGAGCCTCCCGTCCTCGACGCGTACGTCGATGCCCCCTTGTGTGGTCAGGCCCAGTCGGCCTCGGTCGATGTGCACGACCCCGCTGTCGATCTCGGACACGAGACTGCGCGTTCCGGGCCGGGTGGCTGCGAGGTAGCGGGGAAAGGTGAGCCCACCGCCGCCCACGTGGTGGGCGGAGAGTGGTTCACCCGCGGGAAAGGCCGCATCGACCACCGCCGCGATGGCGCGCACGTACGTGAACTCCAGGAACGTCGGGTCGTCGACGTCGACGTACGAGTGCCGCACACCGTCCAGAACGAGTGTGCGGCCGCTGTCCCGGTCGGGGTCCGCGACGACCCGTGCACAGTGGTACCGGGTCTCCGTGTCACAGGCGCCGGGCGCGACCAAGGCGGCAAGGCCCCCGCCCACGACCACGAGCGTCAGGGCCGCCGTGCCGCGCCACCGGCGCGTTCGCAGCTCGACCAGCGCCGAGGCGGCGACCAGCAGCGTTCCCAGACCGATCAGGATGCCGCTGACCGGCAGTCGCGAGATGAGGACGAAGCCGGTGAGGACCGATCCGACGATGGCGCCGAAGGTACCGACGCCGGACAGTCGGCCGACGACCGTCCCGGTCTCGGCGAGACTGGTCAGACGCAGCTTGGTCACGATCGGCGTCACCGCGGAGAGCAGCGCGCCAGGCAGCAGGATGGTCAGCGACGCGATCAACAGGAGCAGCTCCGGGGCCCACTCGGCCGTGGTGCGCAGCACGGCCGGGGTGAGTGCGACAACCGCTCCCGACAGCCCGAGCGCGGGGCCGATGAGCCGGCTTGGATCGACCTGGTCGGCGACACGACCTCCCAGCCAGGAGCCGGCAGCGATCGCGGTGAGGGCGATGCCGATCACCAACGTGCTGGTCTCGAGGGTGAGGCCGAGGTAGGGAGCCAGCAACCGCAGAGCGACGATCTCCACCACCAGGACCGCCGCCGACGACCCGAACACGAGCAGGGCGGCGGTCCAAGGGCCCAGGCCGTGGGGACGAGACGTGCCGTCGACGACAGGTGCGGAGGACAATCCGGTCACGGGCGACATCCTTGCTTGCGGCTCATCGGAAGCATGACGACCTTCCCGCTCCTCGGCTCACGAAACGACGGATCCCGGAGCGACGACCGGGACGGCCGACGAGGTGGACAGCCCGGTCACCCCTCGTCGTGCACAACGGAACCATGGTCCCGAAGCAAGCGCCGAGGATTCCCGGAACCCGGCGACTTCACTCTCCCGTGGCAGGGAAGCGCTGCCGCCCGTCGAGCCTCTGGCCGCCGTAGGCGCCCGCCATGTCGGCCAGGCTCGGCGGAGCCGGATCCGGGCCGGTCCCTACCGGCATCGCACGACCCACGTGACCATTCGGGCAGGTAGTCGCGGGTGAGCCAGAGCCGGTCCTGCCATCCGGGCTCGTCCGTGTCGACGCGACCGCGTCGGTGGACGGGTCGCCGACCGGTTCCGCGCCTTCCCGCAGCCCGAAGCCCAGCCGGAGACAGGCCGGCGCCTCCCGCGGCCGAGCCACGTCGGACACCGGACAGGCCTGGTGCCCGCCCGCGGTCCGCGCCGACGGGCGAACGAGCACGGTCTGGTCGTCGTGATGCAACGTGCGGACGCTCACCCCGGGCGGTTCGACCACGCGACCCACGGTCCCGTGGTCCTCCACGGCACCGACCAGGCAGCCCGACGCCACGTGCGGCTCCGGACATGGGGGCATGTCAGGATCGGGGGATGACGGAAACGAAGATCATCGCGGCGTGTGACGGTGCATCGAAGGGAAATCCGGGGCCTGCGGCCTGGGCGTGGGTCGTCGCTGGGGCGGACGGCGAGGTCGGCCGCTGGGAGGCGGGCCCCCTGGGCAGGGCGACCAACAACGTGGCCGAGCTGACCGCGTTGCTCAGGCTCCTGGAACACCTCGACCCGGGTGTGCCGGCGGAGGTGCGGATGGACTCGCAGTACGCGATGAAGGCGGTCACGACCTGGCTTCCGGGCTGGCGCCGCAAGGGCTGGAGGACCTCGGCCGGTACCCCGGTCGCCAACAAGGACCTCGTGGTCCGCATCGACGAGCTGCTCGCCGACCGGCGCGTCGACTTCGTGTACACCCCCGCGCACCAGGTGGACGGCGACCGCCTCAACGACGCCGCGGACCGTGCGGCAAGCCACTCGGCCCGTACCCAGCAGCCGGTCGGATCGGCCGCGGGGTCGCCTCTGCCGCCGCCGGAGGCCGCTCCGCAGGGCGGGGCGAAGCGCGGCGGGTCGACGGCCCGCAAGCGCCCGGGAGGCTCCTCGGGCGACCGGTCCTCGGGCGCGCGCTCTTCGGGCGACCGGTCCTCGGGCGCGCGCTCTTCGGGCGAGCGGTCCTCGGGCGTTTCGCTCAAGGCACGGTTCCCCGGCCGCTGCCGCTGTGGGACGCCGTACGCCAAGGGCGAGACGATCGCCAAGAACCCCGACGGCTGGGGCCACCCCGGCTGCGTCACCCCGGAGGGCGGATCCGCGTAGGGAGCGGGTGTGGCGGGCTCGTGGGTCCGTGCGGGATCCAAGATCGATTGTCAGTGGTGGGTGAGACGGTGGAGCCATCGATTCGGAGAGAACGAGGGGGAGCCCGTCATGTCCGGAAGCCAGAACTACATCAACCACGTCGCCCTGGTGCTGGATGCCAGTTCGTCCATGTCGCACCTGCGCGGCAAGGTCGTCGAGGTCGCCGACCAGCAGATCGCCTATCTCGCCCGCCGGTCGAGGGAGCTCGAGCAGGAGACCCGTGTCACGGTGTACGTCTTCGCCGACAAGGTGGAGTGCGTCATCTACGACAAGGACGTGCTGCGGATGCCGTCCCTGAAGCAGCTGTACCGGGTCGGCGGGATGACGGCTCTGCTGGCGGCCGCGCTGAAGTCGCAGCGGGAGCTCGCGCAGACGGCTCAGCTGTACGGCGACCACAGCTTCCTGACGTTCGTGCTCACCGACGGCCAGGAGAACGCGAGCCATCGCTGCCCTGACACCCCTTCGAAGAGCCCGCGTGAGCTGGTGGACGCCGTGGCCGAGATGATCAGGGCGCAGGAGGACAACTGGACGCTGGCCGTCCTTGTGCCGGACCAGATGGGCAAGCGCGAGGCGATGCAGGGCGGTTTCCCGAAGGACAACATCGCGATCTGGGACGCGACGAGCACGCAGGGGCTGGAGGAGGCCGGACAGGTCATCCGGCAGGCCACCGAGAAGTTCATGGTGGGCCGGGCCCAGGGCATCCGGGGATCGCGGGCGGTGTTCTCCACGGGTGCGGAGGCCGTGAACAAGGAGACCGTCAAGGCCGCCGGACTCGTCCCGGTGGACCCGTCGGGGTACCAGCTGATCCCGGTCGCTCGTGACGCGGGGATACGGGACTGGGTCGTCGAATGCGGGCACACGTACCGCACCGGTGGCGCGTTCTACCAGCTGAGCAAGTCGGAGAAGGTCCAGGCGCAGAAGAAGATCGCGGTACTGGAGAAGAAGACGGACCGGGTGTACACCGGGCCCGAGGCGCGAGCGCTGCTCGGGCTGCCGGACGTCGAGGTGCGCGTCAGGCCGGACCACAACGACGACTTCACGATCTTCGTGCAGAGCACCAGCGTGAACCGGAAGCTCGTGGCGAACACGCGGCTTCTGCTGATGCTCTGACCTGGTGGCAGCCATCTGGGGTCATCGCCCTGAGCGCGCGCGGCCGCGGAGGCGGGGGCGCGGTGTCGGCGGTGCGGCGCGGCGTCGCCGGTGCGGCGCGGCGTCGCCGGTGCGGCGCGGCGTCGCCGG
>NZ_JBHUYJ010000092.1:0-32666 GCF_042668715.1 Streptomyces sp. NPDC057271 | reverse complement strand
GCCTGCGCCCCCCTGGGGGCCCTTCCTTCCGCCGTGTGCGTACGCCGTGTGCGTACGCCGTGTGTGCGGGAGCGTCAGCTCTTGCCGTCCCACTTGTAGACACTGTAGACGTCCATGCAGTCCACCTTGTCGTCCGCGCCTTCCGGCAGGTCGCCCGCCTCGGTCTTCGGCTTCTCGTACGTGGCGCCCTGACGCCAGTCCGCGCCCACGACCAGCGTGATGTCCTCCGCCTTGGCGTCCGCGCGGACGGCCGAGTCGGGCAGACCGAGCGCCCTGGCCACGGAGAGCGCGTCCGCCTTGCCCTGGTCGCCGTCCGCCTTGGGGTACTTGACCACGGTGTCCTTGCGGGCCTCGGCGGCCTTCGAGGACTCCGCCCGGGTGAAGCCCTTGCCCTGCAGGGTCTCGGCCAGCTTGCCGGCCCGTCCCTCCGTGGGCGGCAGCCCGTCCCCGCTCGTCCCGTTGACGACCGTGACGTCGAGCGTCGCGGGCGCGGCCGCGGTCGGGCCCTTCGGCTGCGCGGAGGCGGACGGCTTGGCGCCGGCCGGGTCACCGTTCTTGTCGAAGGCCACGTCGTCGCGGACCATCGACCACATCTTGTCGGCGGCGCTCTCGACCATGACGAGCTTGTTCTTGTCCTGCGACCACTCGGCCGTGGGGACGGTCGCCGTCGTGAGGCGGTCCAGCTTCACGTTCTTGAGCTGCATCGACAGATCGAAGAGCTTCGACACCGAGCGGATCTCGTCCGAGACCTGAAGTGCCTTCGTGGCGGTCTCGGCCAGCCCCATGAGGCGTCCGGTGTCGGTCCAGGCGTTCTGGCTCTGGAGCTTCTCCATCATGCCGTTCATGTACATGTGCTGGGCCTTGGCACGGTTCTGGTCGCTGCCGAACGCGTGCCGGGTGCGCAGCCACTGGAGGGCCTGCTCACCCTTGATCTCGGTGGTCCCCTCCTTCAGCTTCAGGCCGGAACCGCCTTTCTGGAGACGGGTCGACCTGTCGTGCACACCGGTCTTCACACAGACCGGTACGCCGCCGACCTCGTCCGCCATCGCGACCACGCCCGCGAAGTCGACCATCATCCAGTGGTCGACGTAGACGCCGGTGATGCTCTCCCACGTGGTGAGGGTGCAGCCGGGACCGCCGCGCTGCAGCGTCTCGTTGATGGGGCTGGTGGTGGAGGAGGGGTAGGTCCGGCCGTCCTCGTCCCTGCACTCCGGGATCTTGACGATCGTGTCGCGCGGGATGGAGATGATGTTGGCGTTCTTGCGGTCGGCCGAGATATGGAGCAACATCTGCACATCGGCGAGCGGCTTGCGGTCCCGGTCGTTCTTGCCGCCGCCGAGCGCCACGTTCTTGGCGTCGGCGCGGCTGTCGGAGCCGATCAGCAGGATGTTGAGCGGGGTGTCGCCGAGCGCGTTCGGCGCGGTCTTCTTCACACCGCTGTCGCCGCCGGCGCGGCTACCGCCGCGGAGGTTGTCGTTGAGGTGCTGGTAGTACAGGTATCCGGCCGCCGCCGTGCCGAGTATCAGCAGCGACAGGGTCGCGGCGACCCAGCGCAGCACCTTGTGTTTACCGCTCTTCCTGGCGCGTCGGCGCGGCCCTTTGCGACGGTGGTTCGCACGGCCCTCGCCGCCTCCACCGCCGCTCGTGGCGCCGCCGGCCTCCTCCTCGGCGGCCCGGTCGCCGCCGGTCGTGGATTCGCCCGTCGTCGACGTGCCGCCCCTGGTCCCGCGGCGCCTGGACCTGTCGGTCCTGGCTCCGCCGCGCGAACTCCCCTCGGTCTCGTCCTCGTAGAGCGTCTCGTCCCAGCCCAAATCACGGGCGTGCGGAACGCGTCCCCGCGTCCCCTCCCCACGCACGCTGTTCTGTCCCACCCCTGGTCCCCTCGTCTCAGGAGTGCGCCACAGCCCGGTGTCTCCGGGTTACTCGGCGCACACCTTCTTGTCTGCCGTCTGCGCACCTTCCGGCGCCTTCGCCGGACCGGTGATGGGCACCCCCGCCCCCTTGAAGTCGGAGCCGAGGACGAGCGTCATGGGTGCGAGCTCCTCGGCGTCCTGTGTGCCCGGCTTGAGAGCCGTGGCGGGCAGGCCCATGAGGTCCGCCAGCTTGCGGGCCTGATCGGCCTGGTTCGGTGCGTACTCGAGTGTGGTCTTCGCCGCCTTCTCGGGGGCGTTGCTCTTGTTCGTGGACCGTGTGACGCCCTGCTCGACCTGCAGCCAGTTGATCGTCGACTGGGCGGCGCCCTGGATGCTGCTGCCGTTGTAGACGTCGACGCGCACCTCGCGCGCGGTGGACCGCTCCCCGTTCAGCAGGGCGGCCTGGGCGTTCTTGGCGTCCTGCTGCTTCTTCTTCACCTCGGTGAGGGAGGTGTCGGACTTCAGGTTGGCGAAGAGCTGCGGTGCCTTGACCGGGTCGGGCACGACCGTCGCCTTGATCTTCTCGGCCGGGTTGTCGATGACCGGGAGCGTCGTGAACGTGATGTTCTTCGTGTCGATCTTGGCGAGTTCCTCGCCGAGGGACTTGAGCTTCCCGATGCTTCCTATGCCGGAGTCCACGGTCAGCGCCTTGGTGGCCGCCTCGGCGAGGTCGAGCAGCTTGCCCGGACTGGTCAGGGTCTCGTCCGACTTCATCTGCCGGATCATCGAGCTGAGGAACTGCTGCTGGACCTTGATCCGGTCCAGGTCGCTCTCGTTGCCGAAGCTGTGGCGCGTACGGACGAAGGCGAGGGCCTGCTCGCCCTGGATCGTCGACTCGCCCGCGGGAAGGTCGAGCTTGGAGTCCTTGTCCTTGACCGGCTTGACCAGACAGACCTTCACACCGCCGACGGCCGTGGTCAGCTCCTTGACGGCGTTGAAGTCGGCCATCATGAAGTGGTCGACGGTCAGCCCGGTGAGCTTCTTGACCGTACGCATGGTGCAGCCGGGGTCACGGCCGGCCTGGCCGAGGCTGACGTTGAACCGCTCGTCGGCCTGGCCCGGGATGGTCTTGATGGTGCCGTCCGGCATCTTCGTCTGGCACTCGGGGATCTCGGTCTTCAGGTCGCGCGGGATGGACATCGCCGTGGCGTTCGTCCGGTCCTTGGAGACGTGGAAGAGGATCGTGGTGTCGGCGTGGCCGGGGCTGTTCTTGTCGCCGTAGCCCTCGTTGCCCTCACCGGTCCGCTTGTCCGTGCCGATCAGCAGGATGTTGACGGCCTGGTCCTTCTTGAATCCGGTGCTCTCGGCGCCGACCACGTCGACCTTGTTGATGTTCGCGTTGAGGTGCTCGTAGTACGCGTACGCGCCCACGCCGCCGGCCACGAGCACGAGCGCCATCGTCCCGCCGGTCCACAGCAGGACCTTCTTCTTGCGGGACTTCGCGGGCTTGCGCTTGCGGCGGCCCGGCTGCGACTGCTGCCCGCCGCCGGGACCCTCGGGCGCACGACGGCGGCGCTGGCCGGGGACTGGGGGTCCCCCCACGCCTCCAGGCGTAGGGGGAGCCTCGACCTGCGCGCCGGCCGTACGGGAACGCCGGTCGGTGCGGGAGCCCTCCGCGGATCTCGGACCCGGAGTGGTCGCGCCGCGGGGGCGGGACTGCGGTGCCGACTGCTCAGCGGAGTGGTTCAGTCGCAGTTCGTAGTCGCCTGTTCGCGGGTTGAGGACCCACTGGTCGGCGGGGTCGATCTCATCCGCCTGTCCACGGCTGTGCGCGTCCACGGTTACTTGAATCCTCCGTCGGTGCCACGCGAGGCGCCTCCCCCGGCGGGCGCTCGGTCGTTCGATCCGTTGAGTGCGCGACCACGAGGTCGGAAGCACCGGGTCGCGTCACACTATCCGCCCAGTTCAGCGTGGGGCGACGTCCGTGACAAATTCCACGCCCCTTACAACTGGGCAATTTACCCAAACCCCTTCTGCCGCCCCCTTCCCCTCCGACTCCTTGGGTGCTCCTTTACTCACCCACCCCTAGGCGCACGCTCCGTCTGCCGCGTTACGTCCCGGGAAGGTCGGTGTCGGCGCGGGGTCCGGGGCGCCGACGGAGCCCGGCTTCCCGTCGCTCTCCGTGACTTCGCCCACGCTCGCGCGGGGTGAGGGGGAGGCCTCGCCGCCCGGCGTCACGGTGACGGGCTTGTCCTCGCGCAGCCGCTTGAAGAGCTGACTCGCAGCAGGTTGTACGAGTTCGTCCCGGTTCGCGTCGTACGAGTACGGTCGACGCGGCACCGTGAGGAACTGCACCTTCTCCGTGGGCACCGAACGCATCGACCGCGCCAGGTCGTACAGATCCCGCAGCGAGTCGAGCCCCGGGTCGGTCGTGACCGACTTCGTCGCCGCGTCCAGGACGGGATACAGCCGGGTCGGATTCAGCAGGACGCCGTTGCTCTGCACCTTGTTGACCAGGGCGCCCAGGAACTGCTGCTGGCGGTCCATGCGTTCCGTGTCGCTCCCGTTGCCGAGCGACTTGCGGGCCCGTACGAAGCCCAGCGCCTGCTCGCCGTTGAGCGTCTGGCGCCCGGCCTTCAGTCTCAGCCTGGCGTCCTTGTCGTCGATCGGCTCCCGCAGACAGATCTCGACACCGTCGACGGCGTCGACCATCTTCTTGAAGCCCCGGAAGTCGATCACCATGTGGTGGTCGATCCGGATCGCGGTCAGCCGCTCGACGGTACGGATCGTGCAGGCCGTGCCGCCGATCTCGAAGGCCGAGTTGAACTGGGCGAATTGTTCCCGTGTGCGCGTTCCGTCCGGAGTGCGGCAGCTGGGCATCGTCACCATCAGGTCGCGCGGGATGGAGACGGCCGTCGCGCTCGACCGCTCCGCCGCGATGTGCAGCAGGATCGTGGTGTCGGAGCGCTGGGTGCCCTTGTCCTTGCCGTACTTGGTGTTCCCCGCGCCGGTCCGGGTGTCAGAGCCGATGAGCAGGATGTTCTGCGCCCCCGTCGCGCCCGCGGTGGGGCGCTCCCTCTCGTACCTGAGCAGCTCCGCGGCGGCGTCGGTGTCGGTGGTGATGTTGCCGTCGAGCTTGCGGTAGAGCCACCAGCCGGCACCCGCGGCGGCGAGGAGGACGACCGAGACCCCGAGCGCCGTCCAGCGCAGCCAGTGGCGTTTGCGCAGGGCCTCCGGTTCGGCGGGCGTGCCGGGACTGTCCGTCACGTCTGAGTCCATCCTTCGCGGCGTCGGCGGCGCGCCCGGGGGCCGCCGTTCGAAGAGTGGGACGGCCGAACCATGCGCCTGGTTGTGCGGGAGGGGGTGCGTACCCGCCGATCATGTACCGGAGTTGAGGCGCGGACCCGAGGACTCGGCGAGTCGGTGCGCCATACGGGTGGAACGTCTGCGGGTTGTCCCACGGCGACCGGTCGTCACCCGGCGGTCGTCGTGACGCGCTCGCTCTCCACCCGCTTCTCGAGCGCCTCGGGCGCCAGCAGGTCCAGGTTCCGGCACAGGACGACGGACCCGCCGGCCGCCAGGGGCGCGTACAGCCCGGCGGAGAGTCCGTCCCAGGTGTCGTACGGACGCCCGGAGAGGAGCCGAGCCCCGGGGGCGAGACCGAGCGCCGCCGCGTCCGCGCGGGCCCGCTCGACGAGCTGGGTGCCCGTCAGTTCCGTACCGCCCACCAGGAGGGCCGGGGCATCGGCGTCCACCGGTACGAACGGGGCGAAACGGTCACCCTGGCTCGGCACCTCGACCGCGTAGTCCGCGTACCCGGCGGGCGCGGTCGGGAAGCGGCGGCCCAGCGGGGCGAGCGAGAGCGCGATCCGGTCTCCCGAGCAGGCCAGGCCCGCGTCGAGCGTGTCCGGCCCCGCGACCACGTAGTCGGCGTCGGCCGGGTCCCCGCCGAACTCCGCGGTCACGCCCACGGAGGAGCAGGCGAGCAGCCAGACCGCGGTCTGCCAGTGCGCGGGCAGCAGCAGCGCGAGCCGGTCGCCGGGGGAGGCGGACAGCTCTCCCTGGAGGAGATTGGCCGTCTTGGCCACCCAATTGGCGAAGGTGGCCACGGACAATTCGACGCGCTCACCGGTGGCGTCGTCGTAGAAGGTGACCAAGGGGCGGGCGGGGTCCGCGGCGAGCGCGGATCGCAGCAGGTCGGCGGGGGTGCGGTCGCTGGCGTTCACGCGGGCAAGGGTACGCGGGCAGGGGGGCGGGGACCCCCCGTACCGGTGACGCCGTCCTCCGGTCGGACCGACGGGCCGTCAGTTTCCGTGCCCGATTCCGCCGAGCGGAAACCGCGGGTCGTGCGGAGGATCGCCTCATGCGTGCCTACCTCGCCACCTCCATCGCCGTCACGTGCGCGACGGCGCTCGCCCTTCCGTTCTTCCTCGCGACCCCCGCGGGGGCGCTGCCACTCGGCGCGGCCGCCGCGCCGAAGACGGCGCCGCCCGCCGCGGATCCCGCCGCCAGGGAAGCGGCGCCGGCCGCCGTTCCTCAGGAGACCGACGTCGCCGGTTCCACCCAGTCCGTGCCGCTCGCGCCCCTCGGCGCCGGCCGCCGCGCAGTCGGTGGCGCCGGCGCCACCGACGGGGCACAGGGCCTGGCCCGACGGGACGTCAGGCCCTTCTCCCTCGTGGGCGTCGTCTGGGACGACGCCCGGGCCCACCTCCACGGCACGGTCCAGGTCCGCACCCGGGCGACCGGGAACGCGCGGTGGTCCGCCTGGCAGGACGTCGAGATCCACGGCGACGATCACGGAGCCGATCCCGGCACCCGGGAGGCCGCGTCAGGCGCGCTCCGCGGAGCCACCGCGCCGCTCTGGGTCGGCGACTCGGACGGCGTCGAGGTCCGCGTACAGCCGGACCGTCAGGACGACATCGCGGCGGCGGTGGCGAAAGCCCTCCCGGAAGGGCTCCGTGTCGAGCTGGTCGACCCCGGCCCGGAACCGGCCGCCGACCCGGGGCCCGAGCCCCGCGCCGGGCTGGCCCACGGGGCGCGCGCGGTGCACCGTGCACCGACCGTCGAGGAGGCCGCCGCCGCCTCCGTGAACGCCCAGCTGGCCTCGGTCGGTACGGCGGCGATTCCGGCCGCCGCCGCGGCGAAGCCGTACATCGGGCCGCGCCCGAAGATCATCACCCGCAAGGGATGGGGCGCAGACGAGCGGCTGCGCGAGAAGGGCTTCGTCTACACCAAGGCGGTCAAGGCGGCCTTCGTCCATCACAGCGCGACCGGCAACAACTACACCTGCAAGCAGGCGCCCTCCGTCCTCCGCAGTATCTACCGCTACCACACCCAGAGCAGCGGCTGGCGTGACATCGGCTACAACTTCGCCGTCGACAAGTGCGGAAACATCTACGAAGGCCGCGCCGGGGGCGTGGCCAAGCCGGTGCACGGCGCCCACACGCTCGGTTTCAACACCAACAGCATGGGCATCGCCGTCCTCGGCACCTACAGTTCGACGACTCCGCCGGCAGCCGCCGTCACCGCCGTCGCGAGGCTGACGGCGTGGAAGCTCGGGCTGCACGGGGTGAACCCGAAGGGAAAGACGACACTCGTCTCCGCCGGCGGGAAGTACAAAAAGGGCAAGAAGGTCAAGTTCAACTCCATCGCGGGACACCGTGACGGCTACTCCACGGCCTGCCCCGGCACCCGCCTCTACGGCAAGCTCGGCACCACACGCGCCGCGTCCGCGAAGTACCAGGGGCGGTGATGAGGTCGCCGGTCCGACCGTCTGCATAAACTGACCGGTCATATCGCCCGGACGAGCGAACAGACGACGTGACGGGCGATGACCGGCCCCGGACAGGAAGCAGAGACGACAGGTGACAGAAGCGATCCTCCTGGTCGGTGGCAAGGGCACACGGCTACGCCCGCTGACGGTGAACACCCCCAAGCCGATGGTCCCCGCGGCGGGTGTGCCGTTCCTGACGCACCAGCTGGCACGGGCCAGGGCCGCCGGTGTCGAGCACGTGGTGCTCGCCACCTCGTACCTGGCCGAGGTCTTCGAGCCGTACTTCGGGGACGGCTCGTCACTGGGGCTCAGCCTGGAGTACGTCACCGAGGAGGAGCCGCTCGGCACGGGCGGCGCGATCCGCAACGTCGCCTCGCGCCTGCACTCGGGCCCGGACGACCCGGTCCTCGTCTTCAACGGCGACATCCTGACCGGCCTGGACATCCGGGCCCTGGTCGCCGCCCACGACTCCTCGGGCGCGGACGTCTCGCTGCACCTGACCCGGGTCGACGACCCGAGGGCGTTCGGCCTGGTCCCCACGGACCCGACCGGGCGGGTCACCGCGTTCCTGGAGAAGCCGCAGACGCCCGAGGAGATCGTCACCGACCAGATCAACGCGGGGGCCTACGTCTTCCGCCGCTCGGTGATCGACACCATCCCGGCCGGCCGCCCCGTCTCGGTGGAGCGCGAGACCTTCCCCGAACTCCTCGCCACCGGAGCGCACCTCCAGGGCCTGGTGGACTCCACGTACTGGCTCGACCTCGGCACTCCGCAGGCCTTCGTGCGCGGCTCCGCGGACCTGGTCCTGGGCCGCGCCCCGTCCCCGGCCGTCCCGGGGCGGTGCGGCGACCGCCTGGTCCTGCCGACGGCCCGAGTGGCCCCGGACGCCAAGCTCACCGGCGGCACGGTCGTCGGCGCGGACGCCGTCGTCGGCGAGGGCGCCCGCATCTCGGGCTCGACCCTTCACGCGGGAGCGATCGTCGAGCCGGGCGCGGTGATCACCGACTCTCTGATCGGCGCGGGCGCCCGCATCGGCGCGCGCACGGTCCTGACGGGCGCGGTCATCGGGGACGGCGCCCAGGTGGGCCCGGACAACGAACTCCGCGAAGGCGTCCGCATCTGGTGCGACACCACGCTCCCGGCTCGCACGATCCGCTTCTCGTCGGACCAGTAGGGACCGCCGCTCGGCCGCCCAGCCCTCCCCGGACGCCGCCCGGGGAGGGCTGGGCGCATGGGACACAGCCGAAGCGTGTTCCGCCACCGCGTCGGTGCAGGTGCGGGGGGTCGTTCGGGGATCGGCCGCCGACGTCCGCGCCTGTGCCCGTATCCCCGGCGGAGGACACGGTCGGCCGGGGCTGTCGCCCTGCGGTCGAGGCCGTCCTCGCCCCCGGCCGTCCTCGCACGGCGTCCCTCGCCCCCGGCCGTCCTTCACCCGGTCATCCTTCGCCCGCGGCCGTCCTCGCCTGCGGCCGTCCTTCACCCGGTCATCCTTCGCCCGCGGCCCTCCTTCACCCGGTCATCCTTCGCCCGCGGCCGTCCTCGCCTGCCGTGTCCACCGGGCGGCGCCTTCCCGGGTCCGCCTTCCCGGGGCCCGGATACGCTCATAGACATGGCCGGCCGCTTCGCACCCCGCACCCCCAGCACCCGCACCACCGTGCGCGGAGGCCACGTCCCCGTACCCGCCGCCCGGCCGGCCGCCCCGGCCGCCCCGGGTGCGACCCGCCGCTGGACCCCCGACGCGCCGACCGACCTCGGCCTCACCCTCGGGCCCCTCCGCCGCGGCCCCGCCGACCCCACCTTCCGTACGACCCCCGACGGCTCCGTCTGGCGCTCCGCCCGCACCCCGGAAGGCCCCGGCACGCTCCGGGTCGCCCTCCGGCAGGGCACGGCTGAGGCCGAGGCCTGGGGGCCCGGCGCGCAGTGGCTGCTCGACGGGCTGCCGCGGCTGCTCGGCGCAGAGGACGACCCGGACGCGTTCGTCCCCCGCCACCGGCTCCTCGCCGCCACGCACCGCGCCCGGCCCGGCCTCCGGCTCACCCGCACCGGCCTGGTGATGGAGTCGCTGATCCCCTCGATCCTGGAGCAGAAGGTCACCACGGACGAGGCGTACCGCGCCTGGCGGCTGCTCGTACGGAAGTACGGCGAGCCCGCCCCGGGCCCCGAGGGCCACCGCCTCCACGTGGTGCCCGACGCACGCACCTGGTCGCTCATCCCGTCCTGGGAGTGGCACCGCGCGGGCGTCGACAACAAGCGCGCCGACACGATCCTGCGGGCCGCCAAGGTCGCCCGCCGCATGGAGGAGGCCGCGGCCATGGAGCCCGAACAGGCACAGCGGCGGCTGGAGTTGATCCCCGGCATCGGCCCCTGGACCTCGGCCGAGACGGTCCAGCGCAGCAACGGCGCGCCGGACGCGGTCTCCGTCGGCGACTACCACCTGCCGTCGATCGTCGGGTACGCCCTCGCCGGCGACCGGACCACCGACGACGCGGCGATGCTCGAACTCCTCGCCCCGTACGCGGGCCAGCGCCATCGCGCCGCCCGCCTCGTCCTCCTCAGCGGCCGCGTACCTCCGCGCCGCGCACCCCGGATGACGCCGGGGAACATCGCGGCGCTCTGAGGCCGCTCCCCTGCCGGGACGACTACCGCACCTCGATGAACCGGCCCGCCTGCCGCGCCGGCCGGTCCTTCGGCGGCGCCGCGGCGTGACCCACCGCCACCGCGCCCATCGGGTCCCAGTCCGCCGGGAGCCCGAGGACGTCCCGTACGACCTCGCGGCAGAACATCGTCGAGGACACCCACGCCGAGCCCAGTCGCTCACCCGCCAGCGCCACCAGGAAGTTCTGGACACCCGCGCCCGCCGCGACCACGAACATCTCGCGTTCGGCGGCGTCGCGCCGCGGATCGCCGTAGTGGTGCGAGCCGTCCATGACGAGGCAGGGCACGACGAGGTACGGGGCGTTCCGCAGCACGTCGCCGCGGCGCACGCGCTTGGCGATGGACTCCTCCGACCTGCCGTCCCGCCGCAGGTCCGCGATCCACGCGTCGCGCATCGCGTCCAGCAGCCCGGTGCGCGAGGCCTCCGACTCCAGGAGCACGAACCGCCAGGGGGTGGTGTGGTGCGGTGCCGGAGCCGTGACGGCGGCGGCGACGGCACGCCGTACCGCGCCCGGGTCGACCGGCTCGTCGGTGAACTCCCGGACGGTGCGCCGCAGGGTCACCGCCTCCCGGACCGCCTCGGAGGTCCCGAGCCGGAACATGTCGTCGGCGGCGCCGCGCACCAGCGCCCGGGCACCCTCGCCGACGGAACCGTCCACCACGTGCGGCAGGCCGCGGACGACGGCGACCGGGAGGCCCTGCGCCTTGCCCTTCACGAGGTCGCCCGCGGCGGCGAGTTCGTCCGCGGTGGCGACGACCGTCGCGCTGAGGGGATTGCCGTACGCGTCCGTGCCGCCGCGCAGGTCGTCGAGGACGCGCACACCGGCGGCGCCGATGGCCACGTCGGTGAGACCGCTGCGCCAGGGCCGCCCGAAGGTGTCCGTGACGACGACACCGACGTCGACGCCGAGCGCGTCGCGCAGCCCTTCCCGTATCGCGCGTGCCGAGGCGTCCGGATCGAGAGGCAGCAACAGGACCGTGCCGGCGGGGGTGTTGGAGGCGTCGACCCCGGCCGCGGCCATGACGAGGCCCTGCCGGTTCTCGACGATCCGCAGGGTGCCGCGCCGCGCCACCACCCGTACCGTCTCGGCGTCGATCGCCTCCTCCCGGTCGCCGGCGGCGATCACCCGCCCCTCGGCCTTGCTCACGATCTTGGAGGTGATGAGCAGGACGTCCCCGTCCTGGAGGCCGGGGGAGACGGAGGCGATCAGCTTGGCGAGATCGTCCCCGTGCCGCACCTCGGGCAACCCGGCGAGCGCCCACACCCGATATCCACCGTCCGGGGAGCCGGCCTCGACCGAGCCGTCCGCAGGACCCGTCATCTCCGGACCTCCTCCGCCAGCGCCAGCGCCTCGCGCGCCATCGCCGCCGTCGCGTCCAGGTCCGTCATCATCAGCGGCACCGCCCGGCAGCGGATCCCGGCCGACTCGACGTCCTCGACGACGCCCGCGTCGACCGTGTCGACCAGCCAGCCGTCCAGCAGCCCCGAGCCGTAGTGCCGCGCCACCGCCGCGGCCGTGGACTCCACGCCCACTGCGGCGAGGACCTTGTCGGCCATGCCCCGCACAGGCGCGTCGCCGACGATGGGGGAGAGGCCGACGACCGGCACGTCCGCCTCGGCGATCGCCTCGCGGATGCCCGGCACGGCCAGGATCGTGCCGACCGACACGACCGGGTTCGACGGGGGGAAGAGAACGAGGTCCGCCTCGGCGATGGCCTCCAGGACACCCGGCGCGGGCTTCGCGGCCTCCGCGCCGACGGCCACCACGGCCTGGGCGTCCACGGACGCCCGCAGCTTCACCCAGTACTCCTGGAAGTGCACCGCCCGGGACTCTCCGTCCACCTCGATGGCGACGTGTGTCTCGACGCGGTCGTCGGACATCGGCAGCAGCCGTACGCCGGGCCGCCACCGCGCGCACAGAGCCTCGGTCACCGCGCTGAGCGGATAACCGGCGCCCAGCATCTGCGTACGGACGATGTGCGTCGCGAAGTCGCGGTCACCGAGACCGAACCACTCCGGCCCCACGCCGTACGCCGCGAGCTCCTCCTTCACCGTGAAGGACTCGTCCTCGCGGCCCCAGCCCTGCTCCTCGTCGATGCCACCGCCGAGGGTGTACATCACCGTGTCGAGGTCCGGGCAGACCTTCAGTCCGAAGAGATGGATGTCGTCACCGGTGTTGCCGACGACCGTGATCTCCGCGTCCGGAGCCGCCTGCTTGAGGCCGCGAAGGAAGCGGGCACCACCGATGCCACCGGCCAGAACCACAATGCGCATGCAGACAGTCTGTCAGGCGCAGCCTGATCCTTTGAGGGGTGGTGGTCGGGCGGCGGGAGGGACTGTCGGGCGCGGCCTGATCCTTTGAGGGGTGGTGGTCGGGCGGCGGGAGGGACTGTCGGGCGCGGCCTGATCCTTTGAGGGGTGGTGGTCGGGCGGCGGGAGGGATGTCAGGCCGGTACGACATCCTCGGGCGTCGGGACGCACTGGGCCGTCACGGGCCTGGAGGTCTCCCCGGACGAAGTCCGGGGGAGCATGGGCATCTCGGTCAGGCCGGGGTAGTAGACGTGCAGGCTGACCGCCGGTTCGAGGGAGTCGTTGACGACCTCGTGGACGTATCCCGGTGCGAAGACCCTCGTCGCGCCCCCGTCGAGCTTCCGTACGCCCCGTTCCGTACGCTCCGTCAGTGCGCCCTCCAGGACGGTCAGTACGCCGGAGGACGGGCCGTGGTCGTGGAGGCCGCTGCCCTGGCCGGGCACCCAGGAGAGCAGCCAGACCTCGTAGCCGGGGCCCGTGCGCAGCCGGTGGTACCAGCGGGAGGTGGCGTCGTACTCGACGTGCGGGGCCCACTGCGCGCGGTCGGCGGCGATGGAGCGGGCGAGGCCGACGAAGTCGCCCACGGTGGCGGGGTGCTCGCGGGCGGGCTGCAGGAGGTGCTGGACCTGGAGGATGTCGCCGGCGATCTGAAGGTCGCTGTCGCTGTTCATGGGTGCGGTGGTTCCTCGGCAGTAACAGAAGTCGTGGCGGGGGTCACGCGGAGAACGTTCAAGGGGTTACGCGGGGCAACGCGGGGAACGCGGGAAGACGATGCTGGAGCTCTGGGGCATCAACAGCTGGAACAGCAACAGCAACAGCGCGCCTGGACAGCGCGGCGGTACCCACGGGCGTGGGTCGCGGAGGGCGCTGAGGTCGCTGGCATGGCATCAAAGGTGCCGGGACGGTCACCCGACTGTCAACTCAATGCCCGGTTTGGGCCCAATGTTTCACCTCATCCGGTTACAGCGACGGAAGAAAGGTTTGTTCAGCCATCGAGCGGGAGACATGGCGCAACATCCGTGCCCGTAAACACGGCTGGGGTCTCGTGATCAGAATGTGATCCGGATCGCTTCCGTGGTGAGGTCGCAACAAGATCCACGCTTCGGGCGTCTCCCTCTGCGAGAGGGGGCGGTGCGGTCAGGCCGGTGGCATGTGTCAGGTTTTTGGTGATTTGAACACTTTCCGCATAGCCTTGGTTCCGCAGAGTGAATACCGGGCCCAATAGCAGATTCCGGCTTGACTCGCACAGAGCACAAACTTGTAATTTCACTCGTGTCGTTCGACCGGCAGCGGGGACGGCAACATCACGGGGACGCGAAGAACAGACGAGGGGCGCACATGACCGAGTTGTTCCAGGAACTGCTGGTCGAGGACGCGGACGACGAACTCGGCTGGCAGGAGCGCGCACTGTGCGCCCAGACCGATCCCGAGTCCTTCTTCCCCGAGAAGGGCGGCTCGACCCGCGAGGCCAAGAAGGTCTGCCTCGCCTGTGAGGTCCGCTCCGAATGCCTGGAGTACGCCCTGCAGAACGACGAACGATTCGGTATCTGGGGCGGTCTGTCGGAACGCGAACGCCGTCGCCTCAAGAAGGCGGCCGTCTGACCGGCGTCCCACCCGCCGAACCACCCACACCCGTACACATCGAACGGTCCGCCTCCTGTGCTCCGGCCGCAGGAGGCGGACCCTTTTCTTGGCAGCCGTTAGTGTGGGGCCCCGTCCGAGACGTACCCACGCCCCCCGCGGGCGACCCCCGGCCGGAGGGCCCGTACCTCGATGTCCTCAACTCCTGAGTTTCCGCGACACGTCGTCACCGCCGTGCTCGTCGCCCACGACGGCGCCCGCTGGCTGCCGGACGCCCTCGCCGGGCTGCTCGCCCAGGAACGACCCGTGCAGAACGTCGTCGCCGCCGACACCGGCAGCGCCGACGACTCCGCGCAGCTCCTCGCCGACGCGATCGGCGTCGACCGCGTGCTGCACCTCGCGCGCCGTACGGGCTTCGGCGCCGCGGTCGAGGAGGCCGCCCGCACCGCGCCCGTGCTCGGACCCGAGGAACTCACCTATCTCAAGCGGCCCAGCGGCTGGGACCCGGTGAGCAGGACCTGGAGCGACGACGCCTACGACCTGCCCGAACTCCCGCACGGCGAGCCCGTGCAGTGGCTCTGGCTGCTCCACGACGACTGCGCCCCCGAGCCCGACGCCCTCGCCGAACTCCTGCGCGTCGCCGACGCGGACGCGTACGCGGCCGTCGTCGGACCCAAGCTCCGCGGCTGGTACGACCGCAGGCAGCTCCTCGAAGCCGGCGTCTCCATCGCGCGCAGCGGCCGCCGCTGGACCGGCCTCGACCGGCGCGAACAGGACCAGGGCCAGCACGACCAGGTCCGCTCCGTCCTCTCCGTCTCCAGCGCCGGCATGCTCATCCGCCGCGACGTCTTCGAGGAGCTCGGCGGCTTCGACCGGCGCCTGCCCCTGATGCGCGACGACGTCGACCTGTGCTGGCGCGCCCACGCCGCCGGCCACAGCGTCCTCGTCGCCCCCGACGCCGTCCTGCGGCACGCCGAGGCCTCCGCCCGCGAACGCCGCACCGTCGACTGCGCGGGCCGCTCCGTGGCCAATCCGCACCGCGTCGACAAGGCCGGCGCCGTCTACACCCTCCTCGCCAACAGCCGTGGCGCGGCCCTGCCGTACGTCCTGGTGCGGCTGATCCTCGGCACCCTGCTCCGTACCCTCGCCTATCTCGTCGGCAAGGCCCCCGGACAGGCCGTCGACGAGGTCATGGGCCTCTTCGCCACCCTGCTGCGCCCCGAGAAGATCCTCGCCGCCCGCCGGCGCCGCAAGAACCTCGTCCGCGCGGATGGGGTGTCCCCAGCGAAGCGAGGGGAGGAACTCCGCCCGCTCTTCCCGCCGCCCGGCGCCACCGTCCGCGCCACCGCCGAACAGGTCGTGGCGAACTTCGGCGGCTCCGACGCCGATTCCGGCGGATCGCGTCACGGCGCGGTCGAGTCCGGCCCCGGCGGCGACGACGCCGACTTCCTGGAGATCGAGCAGTTCGCCCGGCTGAAGAAGATCGCCCGCAAGCCCGGGCCCGTCCTCTTCGCCCTGCTCCTGCTCGTCTCCGTGGTGGCCTGCCGCGGCCTGTACGGTGGCGGTTCGCTCGCCGGCGGCGCCCTGCTGCCCGCCCCCGACACCGTCTCCGAGCTGTGGGGACGGTACGCCGACAGCTGGCACGCCCTCGGCACCGGCGGCACCCAGACCGCACCGCCCTACCTCGCCGTGCTGGCCGGACTCTCCGCCCTCTTCCTCGGCTCCACCTCCTTCGCGCTCACCGTTCTGCTCGTCTGCTCGGTCCCGCTGGCCGGCTTCACCGCCTACTTCGCGGCCCGGCCGATCGTCGAGTCCCCGCTGCTGCGCGCCTGGGGCGCCATCGCGTACGCCTTCCTGCCCGCCGCCACCGGCGCACTCGCAGCCGGCCGGCTCGGCACCGCCGTCCTCGCGATCCTGCTCCCGCTGATCGCCCGTGCCGCCGTCGCCGCCCACGGCCTCACCGGCGGCCCCGGCGGAGCCCGCGGCAGCTGGCGCGCCACCTGGGCGTACACCTTCCTGCTCACCTTCACGATGGCGTTCACGCCGATCGTCTGGCCGCTCGCCGTCGTCCTCGGCATCGCCGTGCTCGTGCTGCGCCGCGACGACATCACCGCCTACGGCCTGCGCTTCCTCGCCACCGTCGGTACCCCGGTCCTCGTCCTCGCCCCCTGGTCGCTCTCCCTGCTGACCAACCCCTCCGCCTTCCTGCGCGAGGCCGGACTCGACATCCGTACGGGCACGGCCTCCGCCCTCGACCTGCTCGGGATCAGCCCCGGCGGCCCCGGCACCACCGGCGGGCTCCTCCTCATCGGCATCGTGCTCGCCGCGCTGGCCGGACTGCTGCGCCAGGAACGCCGGTTCGCCGTCGGCGCCGCCTGGGCCGTCGCCCTCATCGGCCTTGTCTTCGCCGCGCTCTCCAACGGAGCGGGTGGCACCGGATGGGCCGGTCCCGCCACCCTCGTCTACGGCGCGGCCCTGCTGGCCGCCGGCATGATCGGCGCCGAGCGGGGACGCACCCGCGTCGCCGCCCACGGCTTCGGCTGGCGCCAGCCGGTCGCCGCGCTCATCGCGCTCGCCGCCGCCCTCGGCCCGGTCGTGGCCGCGGCCGGCTGGATGATCGGCGGCGCCGACGGTCCGCTGACCAGGCGCGACCCCGTCCAGGTCCCGGCGTTCGTAGCCGAGGAGAGCGACACCGACGACCAGCCCCGCACCCTCGTCCTCGGCGGCACCTCGCCCGGCGAGGTCTCGTACACCCTGGTCCGCGGCTCCGGCGGCCGCCTCGGTGACGCCGAACTGGCCGAGGCGGGCGGCAGCGACGCGGGCCTGGACAGGGTCGTCGCGCATCTGGTGGCCGGCTCCGGCGCCGACCAGACCGAGCAGCTCAGCGGCTACGCCATCCGCTACGTCCTCGTACGGGACGGGGCGCCGCGCCAGATGAGCCGCGTCCTCGACGCCACCCCCGGCCTCAGCCGGCTCAGCCAGCTCGACGGCAGCGCCCTGTGGACCGTCGCCCGTGAGCACGTCGTCTCGCGCGTCACCATCGTCCCGGCGGCGAAGACCACGGACACGGCCAAGCCGGCCGACCCCGCGAAGCCGGCCGACCCCGCGAAGCCGGCCGACCCCGCCAAGCCGGCCGACGACGCGGCCGAGCCGGTCGCCGTCGCCGCCGGCCCCGTCGAGGCGCACACGAAGATCCCGTCCGGCCCCGCGGGTCGCGTCCTGCGCCTCGCCGACCGCGCCGACGAGGGCTGGACCGCCACCCTCGACGGCAAGGAGCTGACGAGGACCACCGTCGACGGCTGGGCGCAGGGCTTCGAGCTCCCCGCCGAGGGCGGCAAGCTCGACCTCACGTACGACCAGCCGCTCACCCACACCCTGTGGATCTGGGCCCAGGTCGGCCTCGCCGTCGTCCTGCTCGTCCTCGCCCTTCCGGGGCGGCGCCGCGAGATCGACGACGACCTGCCGGAGGAGGAAGTCGCCATCCCCGCCCAGGCCATGGAGGGCGACGGCCGCCGCGCCCGCCGCCTGCGCGCCGCGGCGGAGGCCGAGGCCGCCGCCGAGGCCGAGCAGGAGCGGGAGCAGGAGACGGGGCAGGGATACGAGGACCCCGGGCTCGTCCCCGTACCGCAGGAGCAGGAGCAGGCGCAGGAGCAGGCCTACGCGCCCGCGGACTGGCAGGGCCAGCAGCAGTCGCAGGACCAGTACGCGCAGCAGGGCTACTACGCCCAGCCCCAGCAGTACGCCGAGTACGGCACCGACCCGTACCAGCAGCAGTACGAGCAGTACCCCCAGCAGGGTTACGACCCGCAACAGGGTTACGACCCGCAACAGGGTTACGACCCCCAGCAGTACGAGCAGTATCCGCAGCAGGGGCAGCAGCAGGCTTACGACCCGCAGCAGACGTACGACCCGTACACCTACGGCTACGAGACCGAGCAGCGTCCCGACGGGAGCAGCAACCAGTGAAGCGCCCCACCCTCTCCCTGATCGCGGTCGCCACCGCCCTCGCCGCCGTCACCGGCTTCGCCGCGCTGACCGCACCCGACGGTTCCGCGACCGCCGGCGCCAAGGCCCCCGCGAAGCTGCCCGTCGAGCGCTCCAGCCTGCTCTGCCCTGCGCCCAGCACGTCCGAGGTGGCCGAGACCGACTACACCTCGTACACCCCGGGTGCCACCGGCAGCGGCTCCGCCAAGGCAGGTACCGCCGCCCAGGCCGAACTCAAGGCCGCCGCGGCGGCCGCCACCCCCGGCGGCACCGCGGCGAAGAAGCCGGCGGCCGTCAAGGCACCGGCCACCGTCACCGAGCCCGGCAAGCCCGTCGCCGCCGAGGCGAACGGCCCCACGGCCCCCGCCCTGACCGGCTCGGCCACCGGCGGCCTCGCCCCCGGCTGGACGGTCCAGCAGACCACCGTCGTCCCGGCGGGCGGAGCGCGCGGCCTCCTCGGCGTCACCTGCACCGCCCCGGACACGGACTTCTGGTTCCCGGCCGCGTCCACCGCCAAGGAGCGCCAGGACTACGTCCACCTCACCAACCCGGACGACACCGCCGCCGTCGCCGACATCCAGCTGTACGGCGCCGAGGGCGAACTCGCGTCGCAGCTCAACGACGGCATCCCCGTTCCGGCCCACTCGACCGTCCCCGTCCTGCTCTCCACGCTCACCGGCGCGGCCCCGGCAGCCGACGTGACCGTCCACGTCACGACCCGCAGCGGCCGCGTCGGCGCGGTCGTCGGCTCCGCCGACGACAAGCTCGGCAGCGACTGGCTCCCCGCCTCGGCCGACCCGGCCGCCACCGCCGTCCTGCCCGGTATCCCGTCCGACGCGACCTCGGTGCGCCTGGTGGCGTACGCGCCCGGCGAGGACGACGCCGAGCTGAAGATCCAGCTGGTGGGCGAGGCCGGCACGATCGTCCCGGCGAGCGCGGAGTCCCTGCACGTGAAGTCGGGCATGACCGCGGCCGTCGACCTCGCGGACCTCACCCGCGGCGAGGCCGGCGCGTTGCTGCTCACGCCCTCGGACCCCAAGAAGTCGGCCCCCTTCGTCGCCGCGCTGCGCGTCGTGCGCGGCAAGGGCGACAAGCAGGAGGTCGCGTACATCCCGGCCACCGCGGCCGTCGGCGCCCGCGCCACCGTCGCCGACAACCGTGCCTCCGGCTCGACCCTGACGCTGACGGCGCCGGCCGCCGCAGCCCAGGTCAAGGTCACCGCGTCGGCCGGTACGGGGGGCGGCACGCCGGTCTCCAAGACCGTCACGGTCAAGGGGGGAACGACCATGAAGGTGACCGAACTGGTCCCGACGGGCCTCAAGGGCTCCTACGCCGTGACGGTCGAACCGGTTTCGGGGGGCCCGGTCCACGCGGCCCGCATGCTGGCCCTCCCGGACGACGGCATCCCGATGTTCACGGTCCAGACCCTGGTGGACGACCGAGGCACGGTAGAGGTCCCGACGGCGAACCAGGACCTCTCGGTCCTGGACGACTGAAACCGGCCGCAGTCCTGCCCGTGCGGGGTGTGTCGACGGCCGTGAGGCGTTCTGGTTCCTGCCCGTGCGGGGTGTGTCGACCGGCGTGTGGCGTTCTCCGTACCGACCGCACGGAGGCCGACGGCCGTGAGGTCTCGTCTCTGCCCGTGCGGGGTGTGCTGACCGACGTGATCCGGTCTCAGTCCTGCCCGTACCTGGGGTCGACCGACTCGGGGGAGAGGCCCAGCAGCTCCGCCACCTGCTCGACCACGACCTCGTGGACGAGCAGCGCCCGCTCGTCCCGGCTCTTCGAGCGGATCTCGACGGGCCGCCGGTAGACGACCACCCGGGCCGGCCCGCCCTTCGCGGCGGGCACGGAGCCGCCCAGCGGCACCGACTCGCCCGACACCGAGGGCGGCACGTCGAGCACCAGGAACTCGACGTCCGCCAGCTGCGGCCAGCGCCGCTCCAGACGCTCCACCGAGTCCAGGACCAGATCGCGGAACGTGTCCGCCCGGCTCGCCGACAGCGGCACCTGCGGCGGGGCGACCGGCCCCCGCATCCCGCGGCCGTGACGGTCACGGCGACGCGTCCGGGGCTCCGGCGGTTCCGGCCGCGCCTCCGCGGGGCGTGCCTCGGCGGAGCGGGAATCGCCCCCGCGGGGCTCGGCCGGACGGGACGAGGGGCGCGGCGGCACAGGACTGTCCATCACTGACGCAGCGTAACTCTCCTCAGTGTCAGTCGACCGTGGCGCACACGGGCCACCGCGATTCCTCCGGACCCGGGCTGTCGATAGTTGAACGTTCCGGCCAAGCGAGGGCTCGATTCCATGGGGTCCCGCGATCGGCCATCTGGCCGTGGTTGACCGGATTCCGCTCGGACGGTGTCCGGATCGGCCGTCGTCCCCACCCCCGTTCTCCTCCTTACGCGCAGGTCAGGACGGCCCTTCCGGGAGGGCCCGTGTCCGACGTCACACCGCGACACGGTGGAGTGACCTGGTGGAGAGTCGTCGCGGCCCGCTCAAGAGTGCGGTACCGTCCAACGTCGTGAGCCCTGTACGTCGCTGTTCGCGCACCGCGTGCGGCCGCCCTGCCGTCGCGACACTGACGTACGTCTATGCCGACTCGACTGCGGTCCTCGGCCCGCTCGCCACCTACGCCGAGCCCCACTGCTACGACCTGTGTGCCGAACACAGCGAGCGCCTCACCGCGCCGCGCGGCTGGGAGGTCGTGCGGCTCTCCGACGGCTCCGCCCCGGCCCGCCCGAGCGGGGACGACCTGGAGGCCCTCGCCAACGCGGTACGGGAGGCGGCCCGCCCCCAGGAGCGCGCGGCCGAGGCCGGCGGCAAGGGCGGCGGAGGCCGTGGCGGGGACCCGGTGGAGGTCGGCCGCCGCGGACACCTGCGGGTCCTGCGCTCACCGGACTCCTGAACCTCCCGGGGCGGAACGTTCCCGGGGACGTACGTCTCCGGAGCCGACGCGCCCGTGGCGAACCTCCCCCGGTCGAACCTCCCCGTGGCTGTACGTCTCCGGAGCCGACGCGCGTGGTGCCCCCCCGTGGTGAACCCCCTGGGCCGAACCCTCCCGGGCCGACCCCCCGTGGGGAACCCCCCGGGCCGCCCCCCCGTGGCTCCCGCCCGTACCTCCCCCGCCCGTACCTCCCCCCCCGCCTCCCGAGCCGCCGCCCCCGTGGCTGAACCTCCCCCCGAGCGGCCAAGGCGCTCTGCCCTCCCGTGAGCGGCCCCCGGTAGGTTGGGCCCCCTGTACACGCGCCGCACACGCGTGCCGATGAAGGCGTATTCAGGAGGGTTGTTCCGTGGCTGCTGATCTGTCGCAGATCGTGAAGGCGTACGACGTCCGCGGGGTGGTGCCCGACCAGTGGGACGAGACGCTCGCCGAACTGTTCGGCGCCGCGTTCGTCCAGGTGACGGCCGCCGACGCGATCGTGGTCGGCCACGACATGCGGCCCTCGTCGCCGGGCCTCTCGGGCGCCTTCGCCCGCGGCGCGGCCCGCCTCGGCGCCGACGTCACCCTGATCGGGCTCTGCTCGACCGACCAGCTCTACTTCGCCTCGGGCAGCCTGGACCTGCCGGGCGCGATGTTCACCGCGTCCCACAACCCGGCCCAGTACAACGGCATCAAGATGTGCCGTGCGGGCGCCGCCCCGGTCGGCCAGGACACCGGCCTCTCCGAGATCCGTACGCTCGTCGAGCGCTGGTCCGACGAGGGCGCCCCCGAGGCCGCCGCCACGGCCGGCACGATCACCGAGCGGGACACCCTCGCCGACTACGCCGCCCACCTGAAGGCGCTGGTGGACCTGGCGGCGATCCGCCCCCTGAAGGTCGTCGTGGACGCGGGCAACGGCATGGGCGGCCACACCGTCCCCACCGTCTTCGCGGGCCTCCCGCTCGACCTCGTACCGATGTACTTCGAGCTCGACGGCACCTTCCCGAACCACGAGGCCAACCCGCTCGACCCGGCGAACATCGTCGACCTCCAGGCCCGCGTCCTGGCCGAGGGCGCGGACCTCGGACTCGCCTTCGACGGCGACGCCGACCGCTGCTTCGTCGTCGACGAGCGCGGCGAGGCGGTCTCCCCGTCGGCGATCACGGCTCTCGTCGCCGCGCGCGAGCTGGCGAAGACGCCCGGCGGCACGGTCATCCATAACCTGATCACCTCCTGGTCGGTCCCCGAGGTCGTCCGCGAGAACGGCGGCACGCCGGTGCGTACCCGCGTCGGCCACTCCTTCATCAAGGAGGAGATGGCGAAGACGGGCGCGATCTTCGGCGGCGAGCACTCCGCGCACTACTACTTCAGGGACTTCTGGAACGCCGATACGGGCATGCTCGCCGCGCTCCACGTCCTTGCCGCCCTCGGCGGCCAGGACGGCCCGCTCTCGGAGCTGGTCTCCTCGTACGACCGCTACGCGGGCTCGGGGGAGATCAACTCCACGGTCGCCGACCAGGCGGCCCGCGCGGCGGCCGTCAAGGCGGCGTACGCGGACCAGGACGGCGTCGGCATCGACGAGCTGGACGGTCTGACGGTGGCGGCGGAGGACTGGTGGTTCAACCTGCGCCCGTCGAACACCGAGCCGCTGCTGCGCCTGAACGTGGAGGCCCGTGACGAGGCCACCATGGCCAAGATCCGCGACGAGGTCCTGGACCTGGTCCGCGCGACCGACTGACCCGCTTCCGAGTGCCGGGAATCGGGGCGGGTGCCGAGCCGCGCGCCCCGTTCCCCGGCGGTAGGCTGACCTGGCCCGAAGGGCAGCAACAGCACCGCAACCGTTTGTTCGAAGGGACACCTCATGCCGCTCGAAGCCGGCCTCCTGGAGATCCTGGCCTGCCCGGCGTGCCACGCGCCGCTGAACGACCGTACGACGGCCGAGACCCCCGAACTGATCTGCACGAGCGCCGACTGCGGCCTCGCGTACCCGGTCCGCGACGGCATCCCGGTCCTCCTGGTGGACGAGGCCCGCAAGCCGCAGTAGCCCCACGAGGGGTGGGGGCCACCGCCCGCTCTCCCAGGTGTGGGCGATCTCCCGCCCTCACCCACCCACGCCCGTGCGGGCAGTCGTCCCGCTGGGGCGGTGGGGTCACCCCGGACGGAGTCCGGGGGAGGGTGGGCACACGGGACCGCCTCGGCGAGCGCGTCCGCTCCGACTCCCCCCGCGAGGCCCCGCACCCCGCGAGGCCCCGCACCCCGCGAGGCCCCGCACCCCCAGGGCCCCCGTACAGGGCCTACAGGGCCCGCATCCCAGAGCCCCGCAGGCCCCCGCACCCCCAGGGCCCGCAGGCCACCGCACCCCCAGGGCCCCGCACCGCACAAGGCCCGCCCCAAGCCGCCCCGCCCGTACCCGGAGGCCCGCCCCATGCTCGACGAGACCCTCCTCGACGCCCCGGACGCCCTCGCCCTCGCCGACCGCCGCGGCCTGCTCCGCGGCGCCGCCGAGGCCGGCGCGCGGGTGCGGACCGCCGCCCGCCACGCCGCCGAAGCGGGCATCTCCGAGCTCAGCCCCGAAGGCCGTCCCCGTTCCGTCCTCGTCGCCGGACCCGGTACCGCCGCCGCGGGAGTCGCCGACCTGGTGGGCGCGCTCGCGGGAGCCGCCGCCCCCGTCATCCGGCTCCAACCCACGGGCGTCGCCCCCGCCTCCGGTGCCCTGCGCTGGGCGCTGCCCGGCTGGGCAGGCTCCCTGGACCTGCTCCTGATCCCGACGACCGACGGTTCCGAACCCGGCCTCGCGCGCCTCGCGGAACTGGCATACCGCCGAGGCATCACCGTCGTCGCCGTCGCCCCGAAGACCTCCCCGCTCGCGGAGACCGTCAGCGCCCCGCGCGGACTGCTCGTACCGATGGCCATGGCCCCGCACGAGAGCGCCGAGGAGTACGAGGAGACGCTCGCCGCGGGCCCCGGCGCCCTGTGGGCCCTGTTCACCCCGCTTCTCGCGCTGCTGGACCGCGTCGGCCTCCTCGAAGCGCCGTCGGAGACGCTGGAGAAGGTCGCCGACCGGCTGGACAGCACGGCCGAGCGCTGCGGCCCGGCCATCGCCACGTACAGCAACCCGGCCAAGACGCTCGCCGCCGAACTCGCCGACTCGCTGCCGCTGATCTGGACCGAGGGCGACGCCGCCGGGCCGGTCGGCCGCCGCTTCGCCGCCGTACTGGCCGAGCTGGCCGGCCTGCCCGCGCTCGCAGCCGAACTGCCCGAGGCGCTGCCCGCCCACGGTGTCCTGCTCGCAGGCGACTACGCGGCCGGAGCCGACCCCGACGACTTCTTCCGTGACCGGGTGGACGAGCAGCAGGCCCTGCGCGCGCGGGTCGTGCTGCTGCGCGACCGCCCGGCCGACGCCGGAGGCCTGACGGCCGCCCCTGCCGCCCGTGAGCTGGCCCTCAGCCACGGCACCGCGATCAGCGAGCTGGAACCGCTGGTGTCGGAGGAGGCGTCCGGGGAGAGCCGGGAACTCCTGGAGACGCTGGCGGAACTGCTCGCCGTCACGGACTTCGCCGCCGTCTACCTCTCCCTGGCGTCGGCGGGAATCGCACCACCCCACGCCTGACGCACAAGGCAGGCGGACCCACGACCGCAAGCCCGCCCACACCGGCACACCACCCACAACCGAACCCGCACCACCCGTCCCGTCCCGTCCCAGTCCCACGACGCCGCCACGTCCCACGACGCCCCCACCTCCATCACCGCACCGAGGAAAGCTGGAAGGCTCCATGGACCGCCTCGTCAACACCGTCCGCCCCTACGCCTGGGGTTCCACCACGGCCATCCCCGAACTGCTCGGGACCACCCCCACCGGCGAGCCCCAGGCCGAGATGTGGATGGGCGCCCACCCCGGAGCCCCTTCCCGCACGGACCGCGGACCGCTCAACGAGGTCATCGACGCCGATCCGGTACGCGAGCTGGGCGCCCCGGCCGTCGGGAAGTTCGGCCCGCGCCTGCCCTTCCTCCTCAAGGTGCTCGCCGCGGGAGCCCCGCTCTCCCTCCAGGTCCACCCCGACCTCGCGCAGGCGAAGGCCGGATTCGCCGCCGAGGAGGCGGCCGGGGTCCCGATCGACGCGCCGCACCGCAACTACAAGGACGCCAACCACAAGCCCGAACTGATCTGCGCCCTCACGCCGTTCCACGGGCTCTGCGGCTTCCGTGACCCGATCGAGGCCGCCGACACGATCGCCGCGCTCGGCGTCGACTCCCTCAAGCCGTACGTCGATCTGCTGCACGCCCACCCCGAAGAGGCCGCGCTGCGCGAGGTCATGACCGCCCTGCTCAGCGCCGACCGCGAGGAGATGGCGCACACCGTCGCCGAGGCCGCGGCCGCAGCCGAACGCCTCGGCGGCGCCCACGCCCCGTACGCCGCCCTCGCGCACCACTACCCGGGCGACGCCGGTGTCATCGCCGCCATGCTGCTCAACCCCGTCCAACTCCAGCCCGGCGAAGCCCTCTTCCTCGGCGCCGGCGTGCCGCACGCCTACCTCGACGGCCTCGGCGTCGAGATCATGGCCAACTCCGACAACGTGCTGCGTTGCGGGCTGACGCCCAAGCACGTCGACGTCCCGGAGCTGCTGCGGATCGTCCGCTTCGAAGCGAGCGAGCCGGCCCTGCTGCGACCGGAGGCCTCCCCGTCGGGCGAGGAGGTCTACGACACCCCCATCGACGAGTTCCGACTCTCCCGTCTCGTACGGGCCGAGGGCGCGGCCCCCACCGACGTCACCGCCACCACCCCGCAGATCCTGCTCGCCGTCGCCGGCCGGCCGAAGGCGGGCGACGTGACCCTCGCCCCCGGCGAGTCCGTCTTCGTACCGGCGGGCGAAACGGCCGAACTGTCCGGTACCGGAACGGTCTTCCGCGCCACCGTCGTCGCCTGATGCAACAATGACCGGCCGAATGGCGGCAGCAGTGCCGGAGTACCGACGAAGGGAACACGTACACCCATGAGCGCGTCAGGCGGAACCAAGGCGATCGTGGCGGCACTCGCCGCGAACCTCGCGATCGCGGTAGCCAAGTTCGTGGCGTTCCTCTTCAGTGGCTCGTCCTCGATGCTGGCGGAGAGCGTCCACTCCCTCGCCGACTCCGGCAACCAGGGCCTGCTGCTCCTCGGCGGCAAGAAGGCGAAGCGCGAGGCGACTCCGCAGCACCCCTTCGGCTACGGCCGCGAGCGGTACATCTACGCCTTCCTCGTCTCCATCGTGCTCTTCTCCGTCGGTGGCATGTTCGCCATCTACGAGGGCTACGAGAAGATCAAGCACCCGCACCCGATCGAGGACTGGTACTGGCCGATCGGCGTCCTCGTCTTCGCGATCATCGCCGAGACCTTCTCCTTCCGTACGGCCATCAAGGAGTCGAACGCGATCCGCGGGGGCCAGTCCTGGAAGGAGTTCGTGCGCCGCGCGAAGGCGCCCGAGCTCCCGGTCGTCCTCCTGGAGGACCTCGGCGCGCTCGTCGGCCTGTTCCTCGCCCTCGGCGGTGTCGGCATCGCGCTCCTCACGGGCGACGGCGTCTGGGACGGCGTCGGCACCCTCTGCATCGGTGTCCTGCTCATCGTGATCGCGATCGTCCTCGCCGCCGAGACCAAGTCGCTGCTGCTCGGCGAGTCCGCGGGCATCGAGCAGGTGAAGCAGATCGAGGCGGCGGTCGTCGACGGTGAGACCGTCACCCGCCTCATCCACATGCGCACGCTCCACCTCGGTCCGGAGGAGCTCCTCGTGGCCGCCAAGATCGCCGTACGTCACGACGAGTCGGCCAC
This sequence comes from Streptomyces sp. NPDC057271, assembly GCF_042668715.1. Taxonomy (NCBI): domain Bacteria; kingdom Bacillati; phylum Actinomycetota; class Actinomycetes; order Kitasatosporales; family Streptomycetaceae; genus Streptomyces; species Streptomyces sp. NPDC057271. The sequence continues at coordinate 5,786 of NZ_JBHUYJ010000092.1, read as the reverse complement.
CGAGGTCGCCAACGCGATCAACGCGGCCGAGGAGCGCATCCGCGCGGCGGTCCCGATCGCGCGGGTCATCTACCTCGAGCCGGACGTCTACAGCGAGTCGGCGGCCGCCGCGGGCGTGAACCCGGCCAAGTCCCCGGGCGGCCCGAGCCACTAAGCCTGCACCACGTCCGCCGGAGCGTAGCTCCGACGCCACGACGAGCGGCGCGGCGGTCGAGACCGCACCGGAAGGGCCCGGGGTCACCACGACCCCGGGCCCTTCCGGCTGCGCGCGGCCACCGAACCTCGCCGTCTCGCCGAGCACCTCCACAGCCGCCGCCTCATCCGCAGCCTCGAACAACCGCTCCCCGGAAGCCGGCATCCATCAGCTTCCGCGACAGCGCATAGCCAGAATCCGCAGATGCTCACCCCTCGGCCGCCGCCGGAACCGTGATCATGAAGAACAGCCGGGCCTTCGTCCCGTCCACGTAGCCCCACACCACACCCTCCGGTGCCTCCGGCGCCCCCGGTTCCTCCGCTCCCTGACGTCGACCAGCGCGTTCGCCGTGACCGCCGTGACCGCCGTGACCGCCGTGACCGCCGTGACCGCCGTGACCGCCGTGACCGCCGTGACCGCCGTGACCGCGTGCCGACGGCCACGGCGAGGAAGAACATCGGCACCGTCCACCGCACCGAGCACCGCCACGATCGGCCCGCCGTGCGGCACCGCGTCCGTCATCCCCGGCCACGCCGGCCGGCGCACCGGCCCCCACGCCACCGGGCATGTTCGCGCGCATCGCGCCTCAGGCGCGCCTCACCGAAAGTCCATGAAGTCCCTTCCGCTCAGGTCTCTCGGCCCGAAACCGAGGGCGAATCCGGCCGAATCCCGGGGCAGACCGGACTGTAGGTCGCAGCACTGATCGGTGTAGATTCGTGACCAGCCAGACGTCGCTGCTGATGGCGGTCGGGCGGTCCGCGGGACCGGCCGAGGGAGAGAGGGCCTCCGACGACTGCACCGCGGGAGTACCCGGGCATTCGTATGCCCGCGCTACCGACGTCGCGGTGTCAGGCGCCCAACAGACCCTCGAAACCGATCCACGAGGAGCAGCCCAGTCATGACGACTGCCGCCACCCAGCAGGACTTCAAGGTCGCCGACCTGTCCCTGGCCGCCTTCGGCCGCAAGGAGATCACCCTCGCCGAGCACGAGATGCCCGGCCTGATGTCGATCCGCCGCGAGTACGCCGACCAGCAGCCGCTCGCCGGCGCCCGGATCACCGGCTCCCTGCACATGACCGTGCAGACGGCCGTCCTCATCGAGACCCTGGTCGCCCTCGGCGCCGAGGTCCGCTGGGCCTCCTGCAACATCTTCTCCACCCAGGACCACGCCGCCGCGGCCATCGCCGTCGGCCCGACCGGCACCCCCGAGGCCCCTGCCGGCGTCCCGGTCTTCGCCTGGAAGGGCGAGACGCTGGAGGAGTACTGGTGGTGCACGGAGCAGGCCCTGACCTGGCCGAACACGCCCACCGGCGGCCCGAACATGATCCTCGACGACGGGGGTGACGCCACCCTCCTCGTCCACAAGGGCGTCGAGTTCGAGAAGGCCGGCTCCGCCCCGGACCCGTCCACCGCGGACAGCGAGGAGTACGGTCACATCCTCCGCCTCCTCAACCGCACCCTCGGCGAGAACCCCCAGAAGTGGACCCAGCTCGCGTCCGAGATCCGCGGCGTGACGGAGGAGACCACGACCGGTGTCCACCGTCTCTACGAGATGCACCAGGCCGGCTCCCTCCTCTTCCCGGCGATCAATGTGAACGACGCCGTGACGAAGTCGAAGTTCGACAACAAGTACGGCTGCCGCCACTCGCTGATCGACGGCATCAACCGCGCCACCGACGTCCTCATCGGCGGCAAGACGGCCGTGGTCTGCGGTTACGGCGATGTCGGCAAGGGCTGCGCCGAGTCCCTCCGCGGTCAGGGCGCGCGCGTCATCGTGACGGAGATCGACCCGATCTGCGCGCTGCAGGCGGCGATGGACGGCTACCAGGTCGCGACCCTCGACGACGTGGTCGAGACGGCCGACATCTTCATCACCACGACGGGCAACAAGGACATCATCATGGCGTCCGACATCGCCAGGATGAAGCACCAGGCCATCGTGGGGAACATCGGTCACTTCGACAACGAGATCGACATGGCCGGACTGGCCGCCACCCCGGGCATCGTGAAGGACGAGGTCAAGCCGCAGGTCCACACGTGGACCTACCCCGACGGCAAGGTCGTCATCGTCCTGTCCGAAGGCCGCCTGCTGAACCTCGGCAACGCGACGGGCCACCCGTCCTTCGTCATGTCCAACTCGTTCGCGGACCAGACCCTGGCCCAGATCGAGCTGTTCACCAAGCCGGAGCAGTACCCGACCGACGTCTACGTGCTCCCGAAGCACCTGGACGAGAAGGTCGCCCGCCTCCACCTCGCCGCGCTCGGCGTGAAGCTCACGACCCTCCGCCCCGAGCAGGCCGCCTACATCGGCGTCGAGGTCGAAGGCCCGTACAAGCCGGACCACTACCGCTACTGATGTCGGTCCGGACGGCGCCCGTGCACTGACGCACGCCCGTCCCACGCACCCGTAGAGGAATAAGGCAGGCCCCCGCACCCCCGTGCCGGGGGCCTGCCTCGTCTATCGCCCCCGCAAGCACCCCGAGGACCCATGCCCCGCGGCCGCTATTCGCTCCATGATCCGCACGATCACACCCCCCTCGGTGAAGAGCACTTCAACTGCGCGCCCGGCCCCTCCGGCTGGCGCTACGTCTCACAGACCACCACCCCCTCCGGCGAGCACGCCGGCTCCGTCGACCTGGCCATCGACGAACTCGGCCGCCCCATCCGCCTCGAACTCCACGCCGCGAGCTGGCAGGTCCGCGGCGCCGCCCTGGACGGCGTCACCTGGGTCCGTACGGACCCCACCGGAACCCACGCCACCGAAGGCACTGTGCGCGCCCACGCCTTCACCGGCACGTCCCCGGCGTTCCTCGTCGCGATCACTCGACTCCTGCGACTCACCGCCGCTTCCCCCGCGACCCGCGTCAGGCTCGTCGCCTTCACGGATCCCGTCCTCGCCCCCCTCACGATCGACCAGTCCTGGGCCCTGGTGAACAGTGAAGCGCACCCCACTGACAACGGCCGTCTGATGGTGGACGAGTACCAGGTCAACGCCCTCGACACGGGCGAACAGCACACGGTTCACATCGCCGGAGACGTGGTCCTCTCAGCCCCCGGCGTCGAACTCGAATCCCTCGACACCCCACCGTCCGTCTTCCCCTGACGGCCGCGGCGACGGGCGGCGTCAGGCGGGCGGCGCGAACCCGGTCGAACGCTCGGGCTCCACAGGCCGCGCGGGCGACGGCGCCGGAGAGGAAGCGGAGGGAGACGTAGGAGAGGGAGAGGTACCAGCGGGAGAGGTACCAGCGGGAGAGGTGGGAGAAGAAGCGGGGGAGCCAAGCGAAGGGGAGGCAGCGAAAGCCCGCCGCGCGTCCCGCGCCTGCCGCTCGCCGACGACCCCCGCCAGATACGCCGCCGCCGGTACACCCGCCGGCGGAGGGGTCCCCGTCCGTGCGACCAGCTCGTCGGCCAGGGCCTCCGCCATCCGCTGACCGACGGCCGGGTCGAGCTGCCTCATCCGCGTGAGGTACTGCCGTACCTCCAGCCACAACGCGTCCGGCACCGCGGAGAGATCCAGTTCCGTGAAGCGCCCCACGAGCCACGGCGGGGGAGGCGGCACGGCCGAGGTCCGAGCGGCCGGCACCCGCTCCCGTACGACGAGCGTGCCCGCGAAGACATCCCCGATCCGCCGCCCGCGCGCGGACACGAGGGACGCGATACAGGCGACCGTCCCGAGCGTCATGAGGATCTCCACCACCCCCATCGCCCCGCGCACGAGTGCGTGCCGGAACCGGATCGGCCCCCCGTCGTCCCGCACCACCCGCAGTCCGCAGGCCAACTTCCCCAGCGACCGCCCGTGCGACAGCGTCTCCACCGCGATCGGTGCGCCCACGAGGACCAGAAGGAAGGAGGCGATCGACATCGCCGTCTGCGCCGCCTCGTCGAGCGAAGCCGTCGCCACCGCGAGCCCGACAGTGATCAGCAGATAGGCCGCCCACACCACCAGTGCGTCGAGGAGCAGCGCGAGAGCCCGGCTCGGCAGCCGCGCCGGCTGCAACCCCAGTACGACGGCGTCCCCCGTCACAACCCCGCTCACGGCTCCCACCCTTCTCCGACCTACCCGGCCCCTCGGTACGACAGTCTGCCAAGCTGACCCGCAGCGCGCCGCAGTAGTACGGACCCGTACGCACCCAGTGCCTGGAGCAGCAGCCGATCATGGACCTCGACGTCTACGTCACCGCCCACCGTGCCGAGTGGGACCGCCTCGACCACCTCCTGCGCCGCGGCGGCAAACTCAGCGGTGCAGAGGCGGACGAGCTCGTCGCCCTGTACCAGCGGACGGCCACCCACCTCTCCCTGATCCAGTCCAGCGCCCCGGACCCCATGCTCACGGCGCGGCTCACCCAGCTCGTCGCCCGCGCCCGCGCCACGGTCACCGGCACGCGCCGCTCCTCCTGGCACGACGCTGTCCGCTTCCTGACGGCCGGTTTCCCTGCGGCCGTGTACCGCTCGCGCCACTGGTGGGTCCCGACCGCCGTCCTCTCCACCGTCCTCGCGGTGATCATCGGTTGGTGGATCGCCACGCACCCGGAAGTGCAGTCCGCCATCGGCGCCCCTGCGGAACTGCGCGAGATGACCCGGCCCGGCGGCCAGTACGAGACGTACTACTCGAGCCATCCGGCGGCCTCGTTCGCCGCCCAGGTCTGGACGAACAACGCCCAGGCGGCCGCCATGTGCCTCGTCCTCGGCGCGTTCCTCTGCTTCCCGGTGCTCTGGATCCTCTTCCTCAACATGCTGAACCTCGGCGTGGCCATCGGCCTCATGTCCGCTGCCGGCCGTCTCGACGTCATGCTCGGACTGCTCCTGCCGCACGGCCTCCTGGAGCTGACCGCGGTCTTCGTCGCCGCCGGCACCGGTCTCCGCCTCGGCTGGACGCTCATCGAACCCGGCCCCATGACCCGCCGGGCCGCCCTGGCCCAAGAAGGCCGCGCGGCCGTGGGCATGGCGATCGGCCTGGCGCTGGTCCTCTTCCTGTCGGGCCTCATCGAAGGCTTCGTGACCCCGTCGGGGCTCCCGACCTGGGCGCGCATCGCCATTGGAATAGCCGCCGAGCTGGCATTTCTTGTCTACGTCTACGTCCTGGGAGCCCGAGCCGTACGAGCGGGTGACAGGGGGGACGTCGAGGAGACCGACCGCAGCGCGGCCCTGCCGACGGCCGCCTGATGTGCGGACCACCCCGCTGACCTGCTAGTCTCCTCCTCGCCCACAAAAACCGTTGACACGGTTCGAGTGGGGAGGTAGATTCAAACGGTTGCCTCGGACTGGACAAGTTCGAAGGCCAGCAGCTAGACTCTCTCTCGCTCCGGTCGGGAAGTTGATTTCCACGGAGCCACCCCGATTCCTTATTCGAATCACGAAGCCACCGATTAGGTCGGCCGAAATGAATCTGATAGAGTCGGAACCGCCGGAAAGGGAAACGCGAAAGCGAAGAACGGCCCGGCAGCCCGCTCCAGCGGGTGGCGGAAACGGAAAACGGATCTGCTAAGCTGGAAACACGAAAGACCGAAGGGAAGCCCGGAGGAAAGCCCGAGAGGGTGAGTACAAAGGAAGCGTCCGTTCCTTGAGAACTCAACAGCGTGCCAAAAATCAACGC